>CAYSXF010000065.1:0-11013 GCA_964434815.1 uncultured Lentisphaeraceae bacterium | reverse complement strand
TACACCTCTCTATTCGTCGGCAGCGTCAGATGTGTATAAGAGACAGGCAGGACACAACGCTGGCACTTAATGAGGCGGATCCCGTGGCAACGATTGCGGCCCAGCTTAAGAGCATGACCAAGGCCGACCGCGCGCGGCTAGCAGCCATGATGAAGACGTAATTACACAGGGCTTGATAAGATCTCCTTACCGCTCCCAATCTGGGGGCGGTTTTTTGTGGCTGTTTTGAAACAGCGGTTTGCCATATTTCGCATTGGTGCATTTTTTGACCTTTTATTACAACGCTTGGGAAAGATTCCCCTGATATATAGGGGAGCGACCCATGACATACGAGTAACGCCGCAGAACCAGAAATTGAGCAAGGAAATGGCTTCAAGCCGCCGCTTGTGGACACGTATCCGCACCTTGACACGCTCGCACATAATATTATTTTTAAAGTATTTAATAAGCCCCGGTATGACAACCAATGCTTTTTTATCCAAAGTTAAGCACAAATACTTTTTATTCATACCCGCTTGATTCATTTGCTTGCATCCTATTTCCATAGCTCGATGAATTTATGCTTTTCTTCACAATTTATTATCGACAGCCGCGCGGCCCTTTTGATAACTAGTTCTTGTCAAAGAGAAAGGATCTCGATGGAGGGAAAAACAAATGACGACCGATATAAGATTCGCGAAAATCCTGGTCGCTCCGCCTGACACACTGGCGATAATCGACAGCGTTTTGGATGGTACGGCCCATCACGAACCTGCGAGCGTGAGACTCTTCACGCTTTCGGGTGCGGCAAGGCAGCTCAATTTGTCCAGATCAAGCGTGTGGCGCATGGTGAAATGCGGCTCCATCCGCACGGTCAAGATCCGCGATAATGCGAAACGCATCGCCGAGACCGAACTGATCAGAATCGCCCGAGGGATTCCACTCGATACAGGAGGTAGTCAATGAGCAAGCACAATGTCAACGCACCCTTCACGGGACGCTGGGCGCCGGTGCCGCTTAAGGGGCTGCTTGAATTGATGAAAGCCAAGCAGTACCACGCCGCAGTCGTTTGGATGGTCATGCTGGCTGACGCCCAGCCGGACCCGTTGTGGCACACCTCGCGCTCGATCAGATCGATACACGAGGAGACTCTGATGGCTCACAACACCATAAAGAAGGCCCGCGTCACATTGATCGACGCCGGTTTCATGAGTCATGTTTCCGGCGGCCGTGGCACGCGCAAGAAGCTCACGTTCGCAATGACCCGCATCGCCACGTTCGACGGCAAGTCGGGACACTCCGAGCAAAACAACACACCACCAAAAAAGCCAATCGGAAATTGGTAATGATGAGCATACCGACGACAAGTCGTGATGTTAACAGCATCGCGCGAGGCATACCACGTGATGCAGGAGGTGACGAATGAGCGAGAACACAATCCCCTCTCCCTTTACAAGGCGCTGGTTCCCCGTGCCTGTCCAAACACTGTTCGACCTGATGAAGGAAAAGAAATACGAAACCGTGATCATATGGCTGGCCATGCTGTCCGAGGCGCACCTGCACCCGCATTGGCGAGCATCCAGCTCGATCAGAACGGTAGCAGAACTAACGGGGCTCTCGCCCAACACCGTCCAAAAGTGTCGGCGCGAGTTGATCGACGCCGGCCTTATACGGATTGTTTCCGGCGGCGGCGGCACCCGCAAGAAAGTCATCTTTGCCGTTACCCGCATCGCCAACTTCAACGGCAAGCCGGGACAAGCCGAGCAAAAAGGCACTCCGCCAAAGAAGCCCGTGGGCAATTGGAATTTGGGAATACCGGAACGCGAAAGAGGAGATTGGGAATCATGAGCACAACCGTTGATTCAAGAAACATTGGCCACACACTCACGCCCCCAACAGAGGCCGCGGTTGCTAACAACGCAGCAGCCAAAACACTACGTATCGAAGAGGCTGAACTCGTCTTGCTTAAGTTGAAGCTTTATACCGCCCTCGTGGTCTGGCGGTCTATGTTGCGCGAAGCAAAGCGAAACCAGAGCTGGCGAATTTGTCACGCGGTTACGGCAATCAGAAAGGAAACCTGCTTGTCTAAACCCACAATTCTCAAAGCCCAGAAAGATCTGGTCAGCCTCGGCTACGCCACCATCCTCTCGGGTGGGGGCGGCAGCCGCCAACCGATCACCTTCGGACTGACTCCCATCACCGGCATCACACTCAAGCCGCCGCAAACGTGACTTCATCGGTTCTCGGTCAATGCGTGTCCGCTGCCGGGATACTCTTGATTCCATGCCCCCGTGTAAACACTACACTGGCGCATGAATGATGACAGAGAATCGGAATGGTGTGAAGTACAGTTGAATCAGCGGCAATGGGCCAACATGCCGGAGTCGGCGGGGCTGCTGGCGGGAGAGCCGTCGGAAGGCGCAGCCGAAGCCCGGTTGCGTGTCAACGAGGAGATGGGCCTGATTCTGCACGTAATGGTGTTGGAAGCCGCACTCACGAAGCAACAGCGCGAGATATTGGATCTCTATTATTTTGAGGGCCACACGCAGGTCGAGATAGCCAGCGCACTCGGAATTTCCCAGCCCACCGTCTCGCAGCACCTTCGCGGAAAAAAGAGAGGCGGCAGAGATGTGGGAGGCGCGTTGAATAAACTCCGTAAAGCCATCCACAAGGCTGCCTTGCGTCGTCGAACAGTGGCGACACGTGCGGCGCAGATCATCCGTGTCATGGATGAACGCCAAGACCAGTCGATCACACGGCGACGCGTCAAAAGGCTTATGGATGAATTGGCAGGCATCAACGACACCGCTGCATGCGACAAAAAAAAATATTAAATAATTTTCCGGCCGTGCCCAAAAAGTGCCTATATTCCGCGCCATAGGTTGAGGGGCGTAGTTGCTGAACGCCCCGCAAGGGTATGGGTATAGCCATATGAACACCTGGTATAGACCTAAGAAAGCGTTCGCGAAGCGTGCGGTTGCCTATTACCGCCATTCTGCCCAGGACCGTCAGGAGAATTCTGTCGAGATCCAGCAGGACCAACTCCGCAAGTTCGCGGCGGACAACGGCGTCGAGATCATCGAAGAGTTCATCGACCGCGGCAAAACGGGCCTCATCACCGATGGGCGGGACGCGTTCAAGAAAATGCTGTCGGGCATCGAAGCCGGAAAATGCGACTGCGATTATGTTCTGGTGTTCGACGTCAGCCGCTGGGGACGCTTCCAGAACACCGACATCGCAGCCTATTACACCGGCCTTTGCGCCATACATGGCAAGCCGGTCATCTATACCACGATCGGGTTCCCAATGGAAAACGACCTCATGCACATGATGCGGGTCAACATTGAGCGCTATCAGGCGGCCAATTACAGCCGAGAGCTCAGCGGCAAGGTGTTCAAGGGGTGCTCCAAGATCGCCAGCCAGGGATACCGGGCGGGCGGAACGCCCCCATACGCACTGCACCGGCTCCTGCTCGACGAGCGGCGGCAACCGGTCCAGGTGCTCTCCCCCGGCCAGCGCAAGAGCATCCAGAACCAACGCGTGACACTCGCCCCCGGCGACCTCTCGCAGATCGCCGTGGTCAAGCGGATCTTCCGCGCCTTCACACAGGGACGGAAAGGCCCCAAGCAGATCGCCTGCATGCTGAACGCCGAAGGCATACCCTCTCCCGGCGACTCCGAATGGACCGCTTCAGCGGTGATCGGCATCCTGACCAACGAGCTGTACGTCGGCACGATGGTGTACAACAAGACCACCCAGCGCCTGAAATCACCCAGCCACGCGAATCCCCACTGCGAATGGGTCCTGAAAGCGGACGCGTTCCCGGCCATCATCGAGCGTAGCGTGTTTGACGATGCACAGGCCATCTTGGTTAAGGCGCGGGTGGAGCATGCGATGAAGTATTCCGAGGCGGATATGGTGGAGCGTCTGCGCGGTATCTACGGACGCTACGGCACTGTGCGAAGCTCGTTGATCGCCCACGAGTCCGGCATGGTCTCCGCCGGAACATACGCACACCGCTTCGGAGGCCTTTCGGGCGCTTATCAACGGCTTTTCGGCTCGGTTATCGCGTCCCGCCGCTCGGAAGTCGCCGGCATTCTCAAGACCGCCGTCCCGGATGCGGTCGAGTGCGACGATTTTCTGGTGCTTCGGGACTATGTGAGCGTCCTCATCCAGCCGGTTGTCCCCTTCCCGCTGGGTTATGAGGCCTCATGGTCGTTTGTCGCCGACAACCGGCCGGAGGTCGACATCACGCTCGGCGTTCTGCTCTCCAACGGCGGCGAATACGCCATCCTCGGGTACATGCTCTTCCCCCGCCTTATGGTCGGCGGGCGGCATATGCGCTTTGCAAGCACCATGCCCGAGCTACTCGACCTGCACGCCTACACCCTCTCACAAGCACTCAAAACACTGATCGGATAGGAGGCCTCGGATGAAAAGCAACATCGTGCCCATGAGCAAACGCCGTTACGCCATGATCCCGGTGGACAAAATCGTCGTGCTGAACCCCCGCAACCGCGAAAGGCAGCAGTTCGCGATGAACGTGCGCAGCATCGCCGAACTCGGACAACTGAAGCCCATTGTCGTAAGCGCCCGCAATCTGGACAAGACAGGCAACTACGAGCTTGTCTGCGGACAAGGCCGCCTCCAGGCCCACCAGCAATTGAAGCGGACCGAGATCGCCGCCGAGATCATCGACTGCGACAAGAAGACCGCGCTGATCACCTCGCTTGTGGAGAATATCGCGCGGGTCCCGCGCAACACCATGTGGTTCGCGCGGGAGTTGAAACGCATGTCCGACGAGGGCATGACATTTGCCAAGATTGCGTCGATTATCGGCAAGGACAAGAACTACGTGAGTGACTACATCCACTTGGTTGAGCGGGGTGAATCGCGCCTGATACAAGGGGTTGAGCACGGCCTGTTCTCCATCTCTTTCGCCGTGCGGGTCGCGCAATCTGATGACGCGACGATCCAGAACGTCCTTATGGATGCGTTTGACGACGGGATGGTCGACTCCAAATCGGTCCCGCGTGTCAGGAGGCTGCTCGAACAGCGTATTAATCACGGAAAGAGTCCGACGAAGTATCCCCGCGGTGAACCGCCGCCCTGCACGGTCAAGGATCTGGCGCGAGAGATCGCCACGACCACCAAGGACAAGGAGGATTTCGTCCGCGAGACCACGCGCAAGGAGAACCGGTTGCTGGCCCTGCTGATGGGCACAGCCGCGCTGCTGGCTGACGATGCGCTGCTGGCGTTGCTGGCGGCGCACAGCCTCGACACGCCGCCCAAACTTGAGGGCGAATACGGCGTCACTCTGCTTCCGAATGCCGGACTAAACGCAGGTCAGAAACCACAGGAGGAAAAGACATGAACACGCCGCTCAACATCAACGGAATCGATCTTCCGCTCGCCGCGCTCAAAACCCTCAAAGATAGGGACAGGTTGAACCTCAAGACACACAAGGGGTATCTGCGCCTCCGTGCAAGCATCCAGGCTGTAGGCCTGATCGAGCCTTTGTCGGTCTACGCGGAAGGCGTATCCTACGTGATCCTTGACGGCTATCTGCGTTTCCTCGCCTGCAAGGAACTGCGGATCGAGTCGGTCCCCTGTATCGTATACCCCGAGAAGGACGCCTACACGTTCAACCGCATGGTCAACAGACTGTCCGGCTTTCAGGAGATGCGCATGCTGCGCAAATCTCTGGAGACTCTTGACGAAAAGACCATCGCCAACGTGTTCGGCATGCGGTCCATTCGCTATCGTCTGGCGCCCACGCTGCTGGCGCAGCTCCACCCGAAGGTGGCGGAGGCGTTTGAGGATGATGTGATAGGCCGCCATACGGCCAGCGAGCTGTTGTGCGTGAAACCTGAACGGCAGGCGGAGATGCTGGCGGACATGAAGCGGGTTAACGACTTCAGCCCGGCTTTAGTGCGGGCGCTGTTTCTCAAGACGCCCCCCGAACTGCGCAACCCGAATCGCAAACCAAGCCGGATGTGGTCAGAAGACAAAGCCAAACGCAAAGACTTGGTGAACCGGCTGGAGGAAGCCGAAAAACAGCACGAGTTCTATACGCGGCTCTACCGGCAGTACTCGGCCGATCTTGTCAAGATGGCGCTGTATGTGCGCAAGGTCATCACGACACCGGCCGTTGCCGATTACCTAAAGGCCCATCACGCAACCACATTGCAGGAGCTAAGCGCGATTGCCCTGGACACTCCGCTCAACGCGACCGCCGACGGCACCGAAACGCTTTAGGCTCGCGGGCGGCCGGGCACGCGCATGCTCGTTCCTGACGCATATCCCGGCATAGACCTGACGCAAACGGCATCTCCAAACGCCGTTCAAGGGGTTGCTGTCACTGGCGCTGATGGCGGAAAGTCTCTTTGCAGCGAAGATGTAAGTTGCAGTTCGAGTTTAGCGAGGGTTAAAAGGCGGAACGGTTTGAACATCATGCGGTTCAGATTCTCATCGGCGGTGCAGGTGAAAAATCGATTCTTGCCGTCGTCAAACAGTCTGGCACGGTCAACCCACTTGTGGATCATCAAGAAAACGCCTGCCTTAGTTTCAAAGACGTAGAACCTGTCGCCTACCTGGGCGACAAGATCGAGTTGCATGTCAACAGCCTTTGTTGAGATCGGATCGATTTGCTTCAGCTTCAGATCCCAGAATAACTTGTGTTTGAGATGGCGTTTCTTGGTGAAATCGTTAAGAGCTTTGACGATGAGATAGAGAGTGACCTCCTCAGCCCAAATGCCCTGCACGAAATCTCTCTGTTCCCCCTGCATTGATGGCACGATCTCAAAGGACTTGTCGCTTTGAGTAAATGTCAGCCAGTTTTTATTCGCGAGCACATGGCAGAAGTTTCTTATATCGTTCTTCTGAACCAGCGTTACCTTTGAGGTGTCGTAAGAAAACGACTTGGTCATGTTGTTGGATAGGCACTTGACGAATGGGATTAGCACCTTGCGAGACCGCCATATCTGTTTGGCAAGGTCATAATGGCTCTCAGTCCGTTCACCATGATTGACGTCCACGATGTACAATCCATGCGCCTTGAAGAATTCGGCGAGACGTTTCGTAATTGTGGCTGTGGCATGCTCGTCCGCGCGGTGCTGGTCGCGTTCATCCTTTAGAGCGGCTAGCCGCTCGTTCAGTAAGGATCTCGCAAACTCGATGTGGGCAATTTCGGTTTTGATCTCGTCGGTTGCTCTCATAAGAAACCCTCCAATGCTTGGTTATACAGAGACTATGCCCTTGCAGGCCGGATACTTCGGGCAGCCCCAGAACTGATTGCCAGCGTTAGCGCCTTGCCTCGCGATCCTAGAGACCATGGTCGCGCCGCACTTGGGGCAGGCAGGTGCGCACTGCGTTTGCACGCTCAACGTCGTTTGCGGTCGGGGCAAGGCGGCCGACGGGATTGCAACGGGCGCGGATTCGGGCTCTCCCTTGACTGTCTTGATGAGCTGCACCAGCTCCTTGCCATTAACAAGATCGATCGGCTTGCCGCGTGCGAAGTCCACTGCATCCGGCGTGTAGGTTCCTGTTGTAACGATGACCACGCGGTCAGCCTTCTCGTGGTGCAGAAGCCCGAACATCTCGCGGACAATCATCACGTCGACCTTGACCTTCTGCCACCGTTTGCATTGGACAATGACTTTCTGGCCTTTGCTCCGCAGGATCAGGTCAATGCCCCCGTCAGCACCCCCACCCCCAGTTTCTTCGACCGAGTAACCCTGCCGCCGGTAAGCCTCACCGACCAGCCTCTCGAACTCCTGCCAAGACATGGCTCGGATGGCATCGATGTCTTTGGCCGAAGCAAATGTCATTTTGCGAGAAAGGATTTTGACGCCAACCACGAAGGAAGCGGCAAAACAGGCCCATTTCAAGAACTGCAATCCATACCAGATCATGACCGGCTTATCTAAGGAAAAACCGGTCGGTGACGGCTGCCACTTGAGATAGACCCATAGGCCCGTCCCCAAGAGAGCCGTCACCCACCAAGGGAATAGCAGCAGAGACTCAAACAAACCGAAGTCCTTATGTCGCCGTGCCATAAATTGATCCTCATTTACAATCGAAACAAAACAAATCAAGTCCCCTGCATATCGGTTTCATTTCGATATGAAACAATTCTACCATCGGGAACGACAGTAATCTTCTCCGTACCTTCCTTCGCTAATGCATGAGGGTTAGGCAACAATTCAAAGCACTCAGGAGTATTCCCACGCCCTCGCAAAACAATCATAAATGCATAGCTGCCACCAAGGCGTTCGGCCTGATTCCATTCATTTTCGCTTACGTTGAATTTCCGATCCAAGTCACTTTTTACTTCCAGAAAAAGAGGTTGTGGATCTACATTGTCATAGGGCTTAAGCCATCCTAACACGTCGCACCCAAAGCTGTCACTTTCCTTGGACAGATAGATAAAGTCAGAAAGTGCCTCCATTCTGTCATCATCGTCTATGTCGAGTAACAATGCGCGGTCTTTAAAGGATATGAGTTTCTGAATACTTGGCCCGGTGTAGCAAGATGCCAGCACCTCAGCTAGTTTCTCCAGAACGAGACGAAACTCCTCATAGGATTTCTTAAATAGTTTTTCGAACTCGCTAAGTAGTGCCGCAATAACCCAATACTCGGCATCGGCCCCCATGCGCTTGAGTTGTCGCTGGCTTTTAGGTTGAACATGATATGGAGTTATATTTTTTATTAGGCCCACATCTTTATTCAACGGAGTTGCATTTGAGCCTTTATAGGGCTTTAAATTCAGCGATGCTTCATTAAGTTCGATAATTTGTTTCCGCATTTTATCGGCTCTCTGCCGATTTGTATGGGATACAATACTTTGAATGTTGCCCAAATGTTGAAGGTCGATTAAATTGCCAAGGGATGCCTGCATAACCGCCTGTGACGGTATTGCAAGTAAAGGATAGACAGAAAGCAAATCTTTAAAGTATGTAAATAGAGCGACCGATTCTGAGCCGCATTGAGACTGGATAGCAGAGCAGAGTGTGTCGGCATCAAAACAAGGCGCAATTGTATCCACAACGGTTTGGTACGCCTCTCTAATTTTGTAGGGCGGAGATGCGGGGGTAGTTTTGATCGAAGTAACCAACAGAGCTAAGCGTCTCTTCACTTCTGTAAAATTGCTCTTGCTGATTTGCTTTAACTCCTCGGGGTTATATAGGAGTTTGCATTGAACAATCAACTCTTCTTGGGAAACATTGCACAAGGTAGCAAAATGCTTACGAGGGTCTTGTGAAAGTTCTTTGGCACAGAATTGCTTGTCAGGATTTGCGACCAATGCATTCAATGCTGACGCAAAGGGCTCTAAGACGTCATTTACGGAAATTCGTACCCGATAACGCACATTGCTTGGCATTACCCAATTTCTGCCAAAGTACTTTGCATTGCATTCCGACACACTTAAACACACAAGAGTGTATGCAAGTTCTTTGCCATACTGATCCAACCATTCGGAAAACAACAGTTTGGCTTTTCGGTCAGATAATCCGCTATCTCTATTTTTTATCAACAAAGCGTTAAGCTCTTCAAGAGAATAGCCGGCGGATTCAATAACGAAAAGAACTCCATTGATATCTTGCCGTGCATGCTCGACATCGGGATATTGACATATTTGATTCGTGAGTTCTTTTGAAAGATCGCTGGCATGCAAAATGGTCGACGCCTCAGTAAAGACATCTGCACCTTTCAACGGCGTATGCGACATTTTAAAGAGTTCAAAAACAGCGGTCCACCATACTTGCGCCAGTTTGCGAACAACATCATCGCTTTGTCCGACTACCGTGCGTATGGTATCCAAGTCATTGTCGAATATTCCTCTTTCAGCCAAAAAGTATGGCAAATTGTCATATGAGCACTGGTACAATAGTGATATTGCATCAGAATAGGCATTGTTTTCAACAAGCTCGGCAATAAATGGAGCAATTCTAGGACATAACAACTCTTGCCAGTCATGTTCCAGAAAATCGTGATAGATGATCGGAAGAGCTGGGTTTGTCCGGTCTAGGTATATATCCCCTTTGGTCCCCTTACCTATCGTTTTTGAAAATGAAGTGCCTTCAATCAATAACTCCAAATGCAAATCATCTACTTGGATAACGCGCAAGTTCTTTATACGGCGCAAACGCGGTAGAAATTCCTTACCGTCAAGGGTCAACGGGAAGGATCCGATTTTGTAATAAATCAGGAGTGAGAAAAGGTGAGCTAAACGCTCATTAATAACAGAAAATGACGCCGTTACATCTTTTTCAGTGCCACCGCCAGAGCGCCGAACCTTCACGTCAAAAAATGAAATTTGCAAAAATTTCGCCAGTGAACGGTCTTCGTCACTACGGCTTAGAACAGAAAAGGGAATATCTCTTACGAAATTTTGTTTATAAGCTGAAAACTTACCATCATCATATTTACACTCAGAGGGCGTCCGCCATAACAATTCCCCGCCCTGTTCACACAATAAACCAACGTTCACCACACAAGCGTACGCTGCCTTGTCATCTCCGAGTTGACGCAGACGGGAATATAGCCTCTGGTGCAACCCAATAAAGGCTTGGCGAAACGATGAATCTTGTGAACCGCTCGCAAATAGTTTTTTCGAGTTGTAATCATCACGCAACTTCGACAGTAGTTGTGCGATTTCGTTCAAGTCAATACTATCCAATGTTTTCAATCTGCACAACTGGGCTGTTTCGGCAATCATCTCCCGCGCCATCGGCAAAAAACGGAGAGGACTTGTCCGCATCCGGGAAGGCTCTGGAATTCCATTCTCCCACCAGACATCGGCTGGAGCATATATTTCAGGATTTCCATCGCCTATCGTGCATGACAACCATTTCTCATGCATGAGTCGCCATAGCAACAGACTTGGCTGAAGAAACGCATCATTGTTATAAAGCCAATTTTTATGACGCCCGCATCCAGGGCAGAATAACTTTATTCGGGTTAATTGATTGTATAAGAGGCAACCGCGCGAAAGCGAGCTCTGAAATGCCTTGCTAGTTTCTATTGGCCAGA
>CAYSXF010000064.1:0-11064 GCA_964434815.1 uncultured Lentisphaeraceae bacterium | reverse complement strand
GGAAGCGGTGACCGAGCCGACCGTGGTTTCGTTTGCGCCCATATTGACTTTGCCGCCCTGGATGCGTGCCGCGCCCGCATAGTCGGTGCCGTCCGCGTTTGCCAGAAAAGCGGCGTTGCCCGTGTCGACGCAGGGCGAGTCGGCGCGCAGGCGGTAGTCGCCGCCAGCGGCGTTCACGAAGAGCGGGTTGGCGACGATGTTGCCGGTGCCGGGGAAGTAGCCGCTTGAGCAGCAGTTGGTGCAGCCCGGGCTGCCACCGATCTGAGCGCCGGTGTTGCCGTAGATGATCGAGTTATACGCCACGCACTGATCGCCGACACCGCCGCCGGTGTTGCCGTAGATGGTGCAGTTGTAAGCGTTGGCACCGGCGTAAAGAAAGGCCCAAGTGGCATTATTGCTGACAATCAGCGAGTCGTAGACATAAGCCGAGCGGATGGCTCCGTTACCGATGTTCGTTGTCCGGTTGTTCTCGATGCGGCAGCGGTGGATGTTGCCGCCCCAGGCTGCCGAACCGCGGCTGGCCACGTTGTTGCTGATGATGCAGTCCCAGACCTCGCTGCTGGCCGTGTTGATGCCGCCGCCGCGGACGGGGTCGCCGTCCGCATCATTGACCGAGACGCTGCTCGCGCCGCCGGCGAGGGTGAACCCTTCCAGTGAGCCATTGTTCATGAAAACGCAGCGGACCGCGTTGCTGCCGCAGCCGTAAGCGTTGCCGGTGACGAGATCCCTCGCGCCGGCGATGACGGTCTGTTCCGCGCCCGCGCTGCCTTTCAGCACGATATTGCGCGTGATAGCGACGCGGTTGCTAGCGGAGGCGCCATATCCGGTGCCCTCGCTGTAGACGCCGGGAGCGGCAAGGACCATGGCGCCGGCGGCCGCGTTTGTCGCGGCGAACTGGAGCGTGCGCCAGGCTGTGCCCGGCGTGGTGCCACTGTTGGCGTCGCTGCCGGCGCTCGCGTTCACATATCGCACGGGATAGAAAACCGCCGCAACCACGTAGCCGCCGGGCTGGGTGACGGTCAGCGTGAAGGTGTTGCCGCAGTCCTTCATTTTCGCGCCGTTGACCGTGAAATGGCGCAGAGCCGAGCCGGCTGACGCCGCGGCGGTGAAAACGATTTGGGTGGGGTACGCCGTAATGAAGCACCGGTTGGTCGGGGTGAGGCTGCCCGAGCCTGTGCCCTGTATTTCGCCTGTGACAGCGGCCAGGTTCGGAACGTAGCCTTCGATCGCCCCCATGTCGAGTCCGGCGCCTTGGAGCCGGGCGTTGCCGAGATAATCGGTGCGGGTGGCTGCCGCACCGGCGTTTCCGGTGAAATTGGTGTTCGCGTTGTCCAGACAGGGCGAGTTGGCCAGCAGGCGGAAGTCGCCGTTGGCGGGATCCACGAAGTGAGCCTCCGTGGCGATGATGTTGTTGGTGCTGACGGATGGGACGGTCGAGACGCAGCAGTTGATGATCGGCTGGGCCGAGTTGGCCGCACCACCGGCGTTTTCTGTGATGATCGAATTGCAGACCCGCGCATTATCCGCGCCGACGCCGGTGTTGCGTGCGATGGTACAGTTGACGATGCCTTCCGCAGAAACCGTATAGCCGACGCCGCTGCCGGTGTTGTTGACGATCAGGCAGTCGATGGCCCGCGATTCGCGAACGCCCGCACTATTGTTGGAGGCGTAGTTGCCAGTGATGAGGCAGCGGTTGAGCGTGCCCTGGTAGGCGCCGCCGCCGCGCAGCGAGGCGTTGTTGGAGATGATGCAGTCGTAGACGAGCGGGCTGCCTGTCGCAGTCGAGTAGAGGCCTCCGCCGCGGTCATTTAACCCTTGCGTGTTGTCTGGGCTGGTCGCGCCGCCAGTGAGGGTGAAGCCCTTGAGCGTGCCCGCCGTCATGTAGACGCAGCGGACGGCGTTCGTGCCGATGCCGTAGGCGTTGACGGAGTAATCTCTCGCGCCAGTGATGACGGTGGTGGCCGCGCCGTCGCGCGATTGAAGGATTATGTTTTTGGTGACGACCACGCGGTTGGACAGATAGCCGCTGGGGGTGACGGTCATGCCCTCGTTGTAGTTGCCGGGCGCGACGAGCACGGTGTCGTTCACCGCTGCCACGGTCACGGCGGCCTGGATCGTGCGCTTGGCCGTGACCCAGTTCGTTCCGGCGCCCGAATCATCGGGGCGGGTGCGGTCAACGTAATTGGTCGCTCCGTAACTTGTTAGGTAAATACATCCGCACGCAAAAGACAAACACATTATTAGTTTCATTACGCCACACTCCCATTATAAAACACCACTCAATTAAAAAACACCAGCATTAGAGTAGGCGATTAGGCGCGGTGCGACAAGGATAAACGGAATAAAGGGGTTGGTCATTAGTCATTAGTCATTGGCCATTGGCCATTGGTCAGGGGGCTGGAAAGGGCACACCTGCGGCGCGGTGGGCGGACTTGAGGAAGGTACGGGGAGAGACGCTGTAGACCTTCTTAAAGACGCGCGAGAAGTGGTAGGGGTCTGCGAAGCCGGTCGCCTTGGCCACCTGCTTGATGAGCGCCGGGGAACCGTTGAGCAGGTCGGTGGCATACCTCATCTTCAGCCGGATCAGCATCTGGTAGGGCGACTCCGCGCCATACCGTTTGAAGAGGCGGCACAGGTAGGGCGCGTTGATGTGGCAGTCCTCGGCGATGTCGTTGAGCGTGTGCAACGTCAGGTATCGGTTTTCGATCAGTTGCCGGCTGCGCTGGTAGGTGCGCTGCGCCGACGACTCCGCGTCGTCTTGCGACAGGGCGTTGTCGGCCACCTGCAAGATCAGCAGCTCGAGCAGGCAGCCGCAGATGCTTTGGGTGTGTGCGCTCGAGTTGCGTCCGCTCTGCTGCAGGTTCATGAAGAGTTCGTTGATCCGGAGCGACTGACTGAGGTAGCAGGGCTCGTGGCTCGCGAGCGGGTGTTTCTTGAGCAGGCGCGTGAAGCGCGGCCCGCAGAAGTCGACGAAGTACTTGTCCAGCGGCTGCGTCGGGTCGGTAGTGATCTCATGTGCTGTCGTGGGGCTGTAATAGAAGATCGCTCCTGGCCGCAGAGGGAAGCGCTTGCCGTTCACGGCCAAATCGCCTTGCCCGGTCACAACATACTCGATGGAGTGAAACTTGAAGCTGTTGCGCACGATCCGGTAGTGCGGGTCGCACTGCTCCTGGCCGCCGCACACGACCGTGCCCGCCGCCCCCTTTTCCGGACGTAGGTTGAGGAAGTAGTATTCGCCCGAGACCACTTGCTTTGAAATGAAGGAGGCAGATTTCACAAAGTCAATAATATCCATCAACCGGTCAATTCTGTCCATTCCCTTTTTTCACGTATCGGCGTATGATTTGTCAACACCTTGGGATAGCGCATTTCCTAACGTCACAGATACGTTGCGAGGAGGATCGACATGAGAGACATCAAACTGACATTGGCTTCGGACGGAATCGACCCGGCCCGGGTTCCGAAACGGGCGCTCACGAACTGTTTGCAGATGCCGGTCGTGGGCATGGGCACGTTCGGCTCGGATAAGTACAGCGGCGAACAAGTGGCGGCGGCGGTGATCGAGGCTTCCACGCTCGGCTACCGGCACTTCGACTGCGCGTCGGTCTACGGCAACGAGGCGCTGGTCGGTGAGGCGCTGTCGCTGATTCAGCAAGGCGGCGTGCCGCGCGAGGAGCTGTGGATCACCTCCAAGGTCTGGAACGACATGCACGGCGACGGCGATGTGATCAGGTCGTGCAAGCAGTCCCTGAAAGACCTCCGGCTGGACTATCTCGACCTGTACCTTGTGCACTGGCCGTTCCCGAACTTCCATCCCAAGGGGTGCTCCGGGGACTACCACAACCCGAACGCCAAGCCCTACATCCACGAGGCCTACATGAAGGTCTGGAAGCAGATGGAGGAGCTGGTCCGCATGGGGCTGGTCAGGGCCATCGGCACCTCGAACATGACGGTCGCTAAAATGAAGCTGCTGCTGCGCGACTGCACGGTCAAACCTGCGGTCAACGAAATGGAGCTGCATCCGCACCTCCAGCAGCCCGAGCTTTTCAAGTTCATGGTGGACAACGCGATTCAGCCCATCGGTTTCTGTCCGATCGGCTCGCCCTCGCGTCCGGAGCGCGACCGCACCTCGTCCGACACGGTCGATACAGAGGATCCGGTGATCCTGAAGATCGCGGACCGCTTGGGCGTACACCCGGCTGTGGTGTGCATCATGTGGGCGGTGAAGCGCGGCGAGGTGACGATCCCCTTTGCGGTGAAGCGCGGCCAGCTCTTGGGAAACCTCAAGGCGGCCGTCGAGAATCCGCTTACGCCGGAAGACATGCGGGCGATCTCACGGATCGACAGGAACTGCCGGCTGATCAAGGGCCAGGTCTTTCTGTGGCGCGAGGGCCTCACATGGGAAGACCTGTGGGATTTCGACGGCGTGATTAAACAATGAGAAGTTAGGAGTCGAGAGACGTTAGCATCAGCCAAACACGATGATCCCGATGATCTCGAAGAACACGACGATTGCGAAAGGAGTGACCATGAGCAAGATTCCGAAAACGATGACGGGCGCGTATCTGCCGGGCAACAGCACGGTGGAGTTCAAGAAGTACGACATTCCCGAGCTGGGGCACGGCGAGGTTCTCTTGAAGACCAAAGCCTGCACCATCTGCGGCTCGGACATCCGCTGCATCTATCACGAGCACCTGGGCAAGGGGCCCGAGGGATACCAGAAGGGCATGGTCGCGGGACACGAGCCGGCCGGGCAGATCGTGAAGTGCGGGCCGGGCATGCGGCGCTTCAAAGAGGGCGACCGCGTGATCGTGTACCACATCTCCGGCTGCGGGCTCTGCAACGACTGCCGCCGCGGCTACATGATCTCCTGCACCAGCGAGAAGTACCGCAAGGCCTACGGGTGGCAGCGCAACGGTGGCATGGCGCCCTACATCGTGGCCGAGGAGAAGGACCTCGTGCTGCTGCCGGATTCGCTGAGCTACGCCGATGGCGCCCAAGTGGCGTGCGGCTTCGGCACGGTCTACGAGGGGCTTGAGAAGATCGGCGTCTGCGGCAACGACGCGGTGCTCGTGACCGGGCTCGGGCCGGTGGGTCTGGCTGCGTTGCAGCTCTGCAAGGCCATGGGCGTGACGCTGACCATCGGCACGGACGTGAGCGAGGCGCGCATGAAGATCGCCAAGCGACTCAAGCTGGCCGACCACGTGATTCCGGCCGGTCCGGACGCGGTTGCGCAGGTCAAGGCGCTGACCGGCGGCCAAGGCGTGGAGCGTGCGGTCGAGTGCTCCGCCAGCGACAAGGGGCGGCTCACCGCGATCCAGGCCACGCGCAAGTGGGGCAAGATCGTGTTCATCGGCGAAGGCGGAACAGTCAACTTCAACCCGAGCCCGGACATCATCCATGACCAGAAGACAATTTACGGCTCATGGGTCACGAACATCTGGCGCATGGAGGAGCTGGTCGAGCGGCTCGTGCGCTGGGGCATCCACCCGGACAAGCTCATTACGCACCGCTTCCCGCTGGAGAAGGCGGCCGAGGCGTATGCGCTGATGGCGGGCGGCAACTGCGGCAAAGTCGCGGTCTGTTTCGACGAAGAGCTGAAGTAGAAACGTCAGGCAGTTGGGCGGTTAGACTGTCGGTGCAACCCAACTGGTAGGGACGCCTCCCCGAGGCGTCCGCAGGACATTTTGCGCAAAGACTGGCGGACGGTTCGGGGAACCGTCCCTACCTCAAATAGACAAGCCATAAGGGAGGACATCATGAAGGTGCGAAACGTGTTTCCGATTGTGATGGCCATGATCTCTGTTTACGCATGTGCCGCAACAGAGCAGAAAATCGCGGACGGCCCGTTCAAGCCGGACAAGGATTCTCTCAAGCAGTACCAGTGTCCGGAGTGGTTCCGCGACGCGAAGTTCGGCATCTGGGCGCACTGGGGTCCGCAGTCGGTGCCGATGGAGGGCGACTGGTACGCGCGCGGAATGTACGAGCCGGGCAACCGCTACTACAAGCACCACTTGGAGACGTACGGGCATCCGTCGGAGTTCGGGTACAAGGACATCATTCCGCTCTGGAAAGCGGAGAAGTGGGATCCGGACCGGCTGATGGCGCTCTACAAAAAGGCGGGCGCGAAATACTTCGTCAGCATGGGCACGCACCACGACAACTTCTTCCTCTGGAACTCCAAGCTCCACAGGTGGAACGCGGTCAATATGGGGCCGCACCGCGACGTGGTGGGCGACTGGCAAAAGGCGGCGAAGAGGCAGGGCCTTTACTTCGGCGTTTCCGAGCACTTGGGCGCGAGCTTCACCTGGTTCCAGTCCAGCCACCGTGCGGACAAGGAAGGGCCCAAGGCAGGCGTGCCTTACGACGGCGCGAACCCGGAGTATCAGGACCTCTACCACTTTCCAGCGGAGCCGGGCGACACCGGCTGGTACAGCAAGAATCCGCGCTGGCAACAGCAGTGGTACGACGAGATCAAGGAACTGGTTGACAATTATCAGCCCGACCTGCTCTACAGCGACGGCGGGGTCGCCTTCGGCAACGAGGTCGGCCTCAGCATGATCGCGCACCTGTACAACTCCAACGCCGAGCGTCACAACGGCAAGGCGGAGGTGGTCTACAACTGCAAGCAGAAGTCCGACGGCCGGTGGGTGGAGGACCTGGAGCGCGGCATCATGCCCAAGATCGAGCCGTACCCGTGGCAGACCGACACCTCGATCGGCGACTGGTTCTACAACAAGAACTGGAAGTTCCGGCCGGTGAGCTGGGTGATCCACATGCTGGTGGATAACGTCAGCAAGAACGGCAACCTGCTGTTGAATGTGGTCCAGCGGCCCGACGGCTCGATTGATCCCGAAGTGGAGCAGATGCTTGAGCAACTGGCCCAGTGGAATGCGATCCACGGGGAAGCCATCTTCGGCACGCGCCCCTGGCTCGTGTATGGCGAGAGCGCGGTCAAGGTCAAGGGCGGCGCGTTCAAGGAAGATTTCAAGTACACGGCCAAGGAGATCCGCTTCACGGTCAAGGGCCCGACGCTCTACGCGATCGCGCTGGGCTGGCCCGAAGACGGCAAGCTGGTTGTCCGTTCACTTGCGAAACCGGCGGGAGAGACGATCAACAACATCACCCAGGTCAGCTTGCTCGGATATGGAGGCAAGGTTGAGTGGACGCAGACCGCAGAGGGCCTGACCGTGACGATGCCTGAGAAAAAAGTGTCGGACTACACCTGCGCACTGCGGATCACAGGCACGGAATTGAAGCCAGTGCCGGTGGCTGCGGCGGCGAGCGTCGTTCAGGCTGACGCAACGGGCAAGCTGACGCTCAATGCGGGCGACGCCGAGTTGCAGGGTGCCGTGCAGGTCGAAACGAAAGGCGGGGGCGAGAACATCGGCTTCTGGGACAGCGCGTCCGACTGGGTCTCGTGGAGCGTCAAGTTCGACAAGGCCGGCGCGTACGCGGTAAGCCTGAACTTGGCCACCGTGCACGAGGGAGCCACGGCGGTCGTCGAGGTAGGCGGTCAGACGTTGACCGTGAAGCTGCCGAAGACCGACGATTGGGCGAAGTTCCAGAGCGCACCGGCGGGAACGCTGACCGTCGCAAAGCCCGGCATGCAGACGGTCAAGGTCCGCGCGGCAGACGCGGCCACATGGAAGGCGCTCAACCTCCGCGCAGTGCAACTGGTGCCAGCGAATTGAGCGCTGTTAAACGAATGCGCAACATGTGTTCGGCAATAGGGAGACGATATGGAAGAGGACATCCTCGTTCAATATGAACGCCTGAGACCACACCAGATTGCTGTTCGTCGCAGGGCCTTTCCGGTGGCTTTTCTGCCCATCGGAACCATCGAATGGCACGGTGTCCATAATCCTGTGGGTCTGGACACTCTCAAAATCCACGCATTGCTCTGCGAATGCGCAAAGCAGATGGGGGGTCTGGTCTTCCCTCCGCTGTACTATGGAGAAAATCGGGAACAGGCTCTGATGGAAGCCACAGCGGCAGACCGTGTCCAGATTGCTGCGGAGATGGGTCTTCCGGTGGAGAACTTCGCTCCGGGATACATGGTGGAAGGTGTCGCCTCTCAAAATCGAAACTACCAGAACCTGCTGGTTCACCTCTTGCACCAGATCAAGAGTCTGGGATTCAAGGTCGCGGTTATTGGTGCGGGACACTACCCCCTGCTCGACCATGCACGCGCTGCCGCTGCCTTGTTTCACCAGGAGCAGTCACGGCCTAAAATGGTCGTGTGGTCTATGACAGGGTACGAATTGATTCGCGAACAATTCAAGCCCTGCGGAGACCACGCAGGGAAATGGGAGACATCCTTGCTCATGCATCTTGCCCCCGGTATGCAAGATATTTCGCTGTTGCCGGACGATCACAGCGCGAAGCTTATCGGTGCCTCCGCCAACGGTGTCCAGGAATCCAGTGCTGAATTCGGCCGGCAAGCGACCGAAGCGATTGTCGAAGCTGTGCGCAAACGGGTGGAAGAACTCATGAAAAACCATGATCGTTATCAGGGCCATGGCTCTCCCATGTGACTGCCGAACAAGAGGGCACAGGTTAAGGCTCGTAATCTTGCCGAACCGGATCCTAATCGTTAACTTTTTACCGCCTCGCAAAGGAAAACGTCCCTGCACAAACTCGCCATTCGATTCGTAAGAAAGAAGCACAGGCGGGGCTTCCTGCGCCTGCGTCAGCGAATTGACTTTGGCGTGCCTGTGTTGTTGCTTCTGGTGTCAGCCTCCTGCGGATATGCGGAGGTGAAATCGGATTTTCGTAAGCAACTGGAGGAACACTGGTTCAAGCTGCTGACCTCTGAGCGGGGGCAGAACAACACCATGCTTCCCGAGCAGGATGCTTATGGGGCTGTAAACGGAGACCGCTATGAGAGCGTCACCGGTTTTCACACCTTGAGCGACGGCCTCCAGTGGTGGCAGGTTGATCTTGGCACGGTCATTTCTGTGGGACGGATTGTCGTGTGCAACCGTCCCGGCTTTGAGGGGCGGGCTCGCAACATGGAGGTTCTGTTGTCGGGCGATGGCGTGAGTTGGAGAAAGATCCACTCTTGCAACGGACAGCTCTTTCACGGGGGCAGGCCTGACAGCGAGCCGCTGACGCTGAGGCCTGCGGGCGAGAAAGCGCGTTATGTCAGGATGCAGCTTCAAGGGGAGTTCCTTAATCTGAACGAGGTGGAGGTCTACTCCCAGAGCGATGACAATACCAACGTCGCGCTCAAAAAGCATGCGACGCAGTCGTCGACCAGTCCGTGGTCCACAAAATGGCTCGAAGACGTGCCCGCCGAGTGGAAAAATGCAACGGGCCCAAAAGCGCCCGTTGCGCAGAAAAAGAACATCGAAGAGGCGCTTGATCTGGCGGGCAGGACGCTGGAGTACGTCGGAAAAGTCAAGCCGTTGGGCACACATAAAGCGTATCTGGACACGTACAAGAAAATGTGGGCCGCCGGCCAAATCGCAGAGAAAGATTTCGACGAGTTCTTCATCAAAATTAAGCTCCTGAGACGATACATGATTCTCTCCCATCCGGATCTCGACTTTGACAAGATTCTCGTCAACCGGAATCCGCCCACCGCCTACAGCCATAACGGGGACCAGCACCTGGGAATACATAGCCGGCCTGGGCCGGGGCTGACGATCCTGACAAACTGGAAGACTGAACCCGTGGCCACAGCGATCCTGGCGGGCAAGCTGCCGACCGGGGCGGTTCGTAATCCGGATTTGCATTACGATGCGGGCAAGGTGGCGTTCGCGTTCTGCGACCACACCACGTCAGACAGGAAGCGCTATTTTCTGTATGAGGCGGCCATCGATGGCTCGTGGGTCCGGCAATTGACTGGCACGGCTCGCGATAAATTCGAAACGTGGGAGGACCGCGCCACCGTGGTTATCGAAGACAACGATCCATGCTACATGCCCGATGACAGGCTGGTGTTCGTCTCGACGCGCTCGCAGTCGTTCGGCCGTTGTCATGGCGGCAGATATAACCCGGCCTGGGTGCTGCATGGTTGCGATGGCAACGGCGACCATATCCGGCAGCTCTCTTTCGGCAACGAGAATGAGTACGAGCCGTCCGTTCTGAATGACGGGCGCATCGTCTTTACGCGGTGGGAATACACGGACCGCCATGAAATGCTTTTCCACAAGCTGTGGTGGTGCCGGCCGGATGGTTCGGCCGTCTCGCATTACTACGGGAATGACACCCTGTGTCCGATGACGGTGGTCGAAGCCTCGGCGATACCGGGCACCTCTCGGGTTGTGGCCACTGCCATGGGGCATCACTCCTACAGCACCGGTACAACGGTTGTTCTGGACATCAACAAAGGCGAGAACGGCGAGGAACCGGTCACGCATATCACGCCGGAAACGCCTTACTCCGAAACCAAGGGGTGGCCCAATCCCCATTACAGCCATCCCTATGCGGTCAACGAGGACCTGTTCCTGGTCTCCCGCGCCAGCCATCCCGTGCCCCACCAAGGACAGGTTCCCCCGCTCAACGACCGGGCGATCTACCTAGTGGACAAGCTGGGCGGGCGCGAGTTGATCTACGAGGATCCGTCTGTGGCCAGTGTCTCGCCGATCGCGATCCGCAAGCGGAAACGCCCTCCCGTCATACCGCCGATGGTGGCGCCCAATCCGCCCGATTACGCCACGGTCTATGTTCAGAACGTGTATCTGACGAGGAACGATCCGGAGGGCAAAATCAAGCCCGGCATGATCAAGGCCTTACGCGTCAACGCGCTGGGTGTTCAGCCCAGGGCCAGCCGGACGGCCTGCAGCCAGGGGTGCCCGAACGAAATTCCCAAGCGGGTCGTCGGAACCGTGCCGATAGATGAGAACGGCTCGGTCTTTTTTAAGGTGCCGGCGGGCACGTCGCTTCAAATGCAGATGCTGGATAAGAACGGGATGGCTATCCTGACCGAGAAGAGCCTGTTTTATCTTCAGCCCGGCGAGAACCGCAGTTGCGTTGGGTGTCACGCGGAGGTGGGCGCGAGCCCGGGCGCGGGCGCGATGGCCAAAGCCTCCTACAAGAAGCCCATGGATCTCATCC
>CAYSXF010000063.1:0-11135 GCA_964434815.1 uncultured Lentisphaeraceae bacterium | reverse complement strand
GGTGTGACGTCCCTCGCCGATCTTGCGCCCGTCCTTGACGACCACCGCACCCACCGGGGGATTCGGGCGCGTGTAGCCCTCGCTCAGACGCGCCAGCTCGATTGCCCGGCGCATCCACTTCTCGTCCTGTGACTCACGCTTCATGCGGAACCGTCACCTCACTTCGAGCCGTGAATTTCCTTGTTCAGCTTGTCTAGCACGCCGTTCACGAAGCGTCCGGCTTCCGCGTTGCTGAAATACTTGGCGAGATCGATCGCCTCATTCAGCACCACGTTGGGAGGCACGTCGGCGCAGAACATCAGCTCGTAGAACGCCAGGCGCAGCACGTTGCGCTCAACCGAACCCATGCGGTGCATCGGCCAGTTGAGCGTGTACGACTGCAGCTTGGCGTCGATCTCGGGCAAACGCGTCAGCACGCCGCGGACCAGCTTCTCCGTGAAAAGCCGGATCTTGGGCGGAGCCACACGGTCTTCGACCGACTTCGAAGCGTCAACCTCGGCCGCGGTGTCGTTCTTCTCATCCTCTTCCATCTGGCAGGTCCATTGCTGGCGCCAGAATTTCGGAATCGCGGCGTCGACGTCCAGTCCGGGATTGAGGTCCGCTTGAAACAACATCTGCAGCGCCCATTCGCGCCCTTGTCTACGAGTCGCCATGCTTCGGTTCCTTTATTCAGATCGCCTTCAACACGGCAACAGTCTCGATGGCAGCCAGCACGGCGTCCCATCCTTTGTTGCCGTGCTTCGTGCCAGCCCGCTCGACCGCCTGCTCCAGATTCTGGGCGCAGACGATGCCGTTCAGCACCGGGATGCCGGAGTCCAGCGCGATCTTCGACAGCGCGCGCGCCACCGTCCCGTTGATCAGATCGGCATGCGGCGTGGCGCCTTGGATGACCGCGCCCAGCGCCACGATCGCGTCCAGCTTGCCCGATACCGCAAGCTTCTGAGCGACCTGCGGAATCTCATTCGCGCCCGGCACGCGCACCAGCGTGAGATCGCCCTCGCTGCCGCCGTGCCGCACAAAGCAGTCCGCCGCGCCCTTCACCAACTGCTCGGTGAAAAAGCTGTTGAAACGGCTGACCACGATGGCCATCTTCATGCCTGTCGCATCCAATTTTCCAGCAATTTCGTTCATTCATTCCTCCATTCTGGGCGAACACGCAGGTTCGCCCCTGCTTACGGCGGACCTGCTCGGCCGCCCTAAATCAAATGCCCCATTTTCGTCTTCTTGGTTTCCAAGTAGCGCCGGTTGAAATCGCCCGGCTCGAACACCACCGGCACGCGCTCGACAACCTCCAGCCCATACCCCTGCAACCCGACCAGCTTCTTGGGGTTGTTAGTGATCAGCCGGATGCGCCGCAGGCCGATGTCGGCGAGAATCTGCGCGCCCACGCCGTAGTCCCGCATATCCGCGGGGAAGCCCAACTTGATGTTGGCCTCGACCGTGTCGAACCCATTCTCCTGCAATTTGTAGGCATGCAGCTTGTTGGCCAGCCCGATGCCGCGACCCTCCTGCCGCATATAGAGGATGACGCCGCGACCCTCCTTTTCCACCATACGCATCGCCGCGTGAAGCTGGTTGCCGCAATCGCAACGGGCCGAACCGAACACGTCGCCCGTCAGGCATTCGCTGTGCACGCGAACCAGCGGAGGCGGCTCATCGGTGACGTTGCCCTTGATCAGCGCCAAGTGATCCATCCCGTCCGGCGAGGACGTGTAAAGCCGCAGCTTGAAATGCCCGTAGCTTGTCGGCAGTTCAACCTCCTCGATGAAGTCGATCAGCCGCTCGCGCCGGCGCCGATACTGGATCAGGTCGGCGATCGACATCATCTTCAGCCCCTGCTTCTTCGCGAACGCTCGCAACTCCGGAAGTCTGGCCATGGTGCCGTCCGGCTGCATGATCTCGCAGATCACGCCCGCAGGCTTCAGCCCGGCCAGCTTGGCGAGGTCGACCGCAGCCTCCGTGTGACCCGCCCGCACCAGCACACCGCCCTCGCGCGCCTCCAGAGGAAAAAGATGTCCCGGGCTCACCACCGATTCAGCGCCCGAGGCGTCGTCGATCAGCACGTGCACGGTGCGCGCGCGGTCCGCCGCGCTGATGCCGGTGCTCACGCCCTCCGCCGCATCAACAGACAGCGTGAAGGCCGTCGCGAACGCGTCGCCGCGGTTGCGGCTCGGCGCGCGCTCCACGCCCAGTTTGCGAAGTTTCGCGCCGGTCATCGGCACGCACACCAAGCCGCGGGCATGCGTCACCATGAAGTTGATCACCTCGGGCGTCACTTTCTCCGCCGCGATAATCAGGTCGCCTTCGTTCTCGCGGTTCTCGTCGTCCGCCACGATCACCATTTGCCCCTGGCGAAACGCCTCCACGCAGCTTTCGATGTCATCAAAGACCGATTCAGTTTCCATAGCCGATTCCGAAAAACAAAAGCCCCGGCCAAAATGCAGCCGGGGCAATGCACGCACACTTCCGCATCTTCTATCATCCAGACTTTACTGTCGGCCACGGAATTGAACCGTGTCAGTGGCTCGCAGGAACAGCGAGCCAGTCGCGGGCTATACCGCCGGTCAGGAATCCCCCGCTTGCGCGGGATCACCTTGCCCCGAAGACGCTCAATTGGATTAAAGTGTAGTGTTTTTACCCTGCGATGGCAAGAGCCTTCCCAAACAGGCGGTCTCAGCAAGGAACAATCGCATTGCCTGAAAACCGCATCTCGCTTATTATCTGACCGCATATGGCCCTTTGCCCAACACCTCTCACACCGGCCTGCGAAAAGGAACTCCGGCGGCTGGTCGACCTGATTCCCGACAACGAGCTGTCGGTTCTCGCAGTCACGGAGCCAGCCTTCCAGAACGGAGGGTTTCGCGCCAGCAACACGGCCGCGCTGCGCGCACGTGTGGCCCAGCTCGCCTGCGGGCCCCAGCCGGCATCCGACGCGCTGCGCCGCCTGATCGCCCGCCGCTCGCGCGCCCGCACGCTGACAGGGCCGCTCGCCCTTTCTTCCCTGACGGAGACCCGCCACGCGCTGGCTGCGCTCATCGGCGGCGACGCCTTGCTGGTGGCGCTGCTTCTCGATGACCGTCAAGAGCTGCGCGACAAGGCCGAGAGCTGGATGCAAGCATCCCTTCCGTTCGTGAGCACCGATCCCTCAGAGGCTCAGACGCGCCTGCGCGAAACCTTCGCTGGACTCGCCGAACTGTTGGGTTCGTCCGCTCCCACAGGCGCGACCGCCACCCGTGAGACCTGGCAGGCACAGAAGGAGCAGTTGGAACTCCGCGTGCGAGATCTTCAAGAGGAGAAGCGCCGCCTCAAGGGCGTAGACGACCGGCTCGCGCGCGTCACCCAAAAGCTCGCATCCACCGAAGAGAAACTGTCCGAGGCTCTGTCGAAACGCGAAGCAGCCGACAAGTCGCTGCGTGAGACCGTACGCGAACGGGATGAGTTGAAAATCGAACTCGAGCGAGAGACCGCGCACCGCGAGGAGCGGCTCACCGCATCTCTGGACTTGGCACTCGCGCGCGAATTCCACGGCTGGCTTGCCGAAGCCCGCGCCGTCGAAGCGGCAGCCGTTGATGCCGCGCCGAACGCCGACCTGCTGGCCCGCGCCGAAGCCGCGCTGAAGAAGCAGAACATGTCCGACCGCCACAGCGGCAACCGTGCGACGCTCGCCGAGCGGCTGTCGCTGCTTGAAGCTGAGCGGGAAAAAGTGCGCGATGCGCTAGCCAATGCCCTGCGCCCAGCGCAGGAGCTTAAGACGGTCGAAGCTGAGCTTGTCGCCGAAATCCGCGCGTTGAAAAAGTTGCTCAACCCTGACACCGCCGCCACGCCCCTGGAAGAGGCGCTGGCCGCGCGCATCCATGCGGCAGACGACAACGACCTTCCCCGCCTGCGCGACCTTCCGGATCTCATCGCCACGCTGAACATTCTCGACGATGCCGCTCTGGGCCGTCTCCGCCAGACATTTCAGAAACGACTGGCCGCGGCGCAAGCCGTCGGCACACCGCTGGACCCGCATACGGAAGAGCGCCAGAACGCCGCGAGCTTGCTCGGCCGCGCGCTGGCCGGACAGATCCCGGCGATCCTGCTGGTGGACGGCCACAATGTCCTGTTCGGACTGCCAGCACGCTACAATCCGCCGCGCGGGGGAGCGCTGACTGACGCCGAGAAGCGCAAGAAGCTGACCGACGATGTCACCCGGCTCACAGCGTCCAACCCCGCCGTCCGAGCCTGGATCGTCTTTGACGGCCCGAACCGGAGCGACACGCAGGCGGCAGCTAACGTCCGCGTCACTTACTCGGGCGGCGCAGGTGAACACCGCGCGGACGGCGTGATTCTCGACAACCTGCGCTTTTTCAAGACCACATCACCAGAAACAGCGGTGATCCTTGTCAGCAACGACGGCGACCTCTGCTTAACCGCGCGCCGTCTCGGCGCGCAGGACGTGGCGGTGCTGGACTTCGGAGCGTTCCTGTAGGCTACAGCTCTTCGTGCTCACTGCTGACGACCAAGCCGTCGTCCGTGAACAGGTTCACATAGTAGACTTTCGCGTTCACGGGAATCTCTGCCTTGACCTCGCCGGAACAGGCGTTAGCCTCAATGGGCTGAGCCTCCCATTTGCGCTCCTTCCAAGCGCCGCCGTCACAGGTGAAATTCAGCTCGCTTCTCGCCACCACACGTTGGTTGGGGTTGAAACGCACCGTCACCTGGCGCCCCTCTCGCTTCACGGACGTGATCTCCGGCAGATCAGGGCTGCCCTTCGTGAAGTGCTCGGCGAAGGCGTAGATCTCCTTGGGGTTCTCTCCCGCTCCGCCGTGACCGTGCGGCATGCGCAGACGCACGCACAGGTTGTAGGGCGTTTTGAGCATGTGGTAGCTCTTCTTCAGCGAGTCCATGGGATAGGCGAAGTCGTTGCTCCCGTCCACCCACAGAAACGGCATCCGCGCCTGCCCCAGGTAAGCCGAAGGATCCCACAGCCCCAACCATTTCTTCGCCCGCTCATCGCCCATGCCTTTGAAGTCTTTGAGCCACGTCGAATTGTCGCCGAGGAAGCCGCAGCCGTACACCGGCACCGCAAAAGCGAACCGGTCATCCACCGAAGCCGCGATGCACGTCAGGTAGCCGCCCCACGAAATGCCCGTGATTCCCACCCGGCTGCCGTCGACCTCAGGGAACGAGCGCAGCAGCGAGTGTCCAAGAAGCACCGCAGAAACCGCATGGTACGTCCATTGGTCCTGCACCGGATCGTCGACCTTTGCGAAGCCGCCCCAGCCCGCAGGCCCGGCCCATTCATGCCGCTTGTGGTTGTTGTAGCCATTGCCGCTGACGGCGCCGCAGGTGTCCATGGAGATCGCAGCATAGCCGCGGCTCACCCACAGCTCCACCCACTTGTGGAACGCAGAGCCGCCGCCGCCATGAACCAGCACCATGGCCGGAACCTTCGCGCCAGAAGCGACCTTGGGCAGCGCGTAATAGGCGAAGACACGCGTCGGTTTGCCCTGAAATGGGACGCCCTCGTAAAACAGGGCCTTCACGCCGTTCGTGGCGTACTCCGGCGCGTCAAACACCCGAGGCGTCTTGAACAGCGCTTCGCGGTCCCACGGCAGCGCCGCCTGACCCCACAGCGCCGCCGCACACAGGCACACCGCCGACACAAGTCCGTTTCGTTTCATAAGCGTCCTCACATGGGTAGGAGCGGTTCCCCGGACCGTCCGCAGACGCCTCGGGGATGCGTCCCTACCTTTCTTTCCACTCAAGCGTATCGCCCGGTTGCAGCATCGTGAAATCCAAACAGCCCGCTTCCGACTCCAGCGTGCGAACGGCCCGCAACCCGCCGCAAACCATCAGGCGCCCTGGCCGCACGTTTCGCACGACGCGCACGATCCGCCACGCCCGGTCGAGGAACACCAGGTCGATCGCGAAGCGCATGCAGACCGTGTGAACCGACCCGCAGCGCTCGATCAGCAGCGCGGCATCCGGACCCAGCGATGCGCGCCCCAGCAGTCCGCGCAAGCGTTCCCAAAGTGAAAAGGCACGTTCGACCCTTCTGACCCAGACCTGCCCGCTGTGTGTCACCTGCCCGCAACGCATGTCAGCTTCCTATCTCTTCTTCCCCAGCTCTTCATTGCTCAGGCGTTGCATGGAACTGCCGCCAGGCGGAAGGAGCGCAGGCCAAGGCGGATGCCCCTCGCGCACACGTACCAGATCGGCGAGCACCAGCTTCCAATCGCGGTGACGGTGGCTCGCGTCTTTGGCCAGCATTTTCTCCAACAGCAGCGCAAACGGAGCGCCCACGCGCGGCACGATCGTACGCACGTCCGGCGCCTGCGACTTGTCGACGTGACAATGGATCATCTCGTCGTCGGTCTTGCCTTGGAAAAGCATCCGGCCCGTTACCATGTGGTAGAGCGTGGCACCCAACTCGTAGATGTCGGAGCGGCAGTCGAGCTTGTCGCTGCCGTACACCTGTTCGGGCGACATGTAGGCCGGCGTGCCCAGAATCTCATCGCCGTCACCGGCCGCCTCCGTTTTGACCAGCGAAAGCGAGCGGCAGAGCCCCAGATCCGTCACCTTGACCGAGCCGTCGGCGTCGACCATGATGTTGTCCGGCTTGATGTCGCAGTGCACCATTTGGTACAGCGACCACGCGTAGTCCAGCGACACCGCCACGCTCTCCGCAACGGTCAGCGCATCCTCCACGGTAACGCGGCCCTTGCGGCGCAGCAGCTCTCCCATGGTGTAGCCGTCCACCAGCTCCATCACGAAATAGAAGACGCCGCTCGAAAAGTTCGCGTCGTACACCTGCACGATCCCCGGATGCTTCAGGCGGGCGGCAGCCTGCGCCTCCATGCGGAAACGCTGAATATCCTCTGCATCCGTCGCGAAGGATGACGACAAAATCTTGATAGCCACATGCCGGTCGAGCGAAATCTGACGTGCCTTCCAGACCGACGCCATGCCGCCACGGCCCAGCAAGCCCAGCACCTCGAAATTCGGCAGCTTAAAAGCGGGAACAGCGTTCATCGCGCGAGAGCCCCCTCTCCCCGGCAGGTCGTACACAAAACCTCAGCCTCGCCTTTGCAATCCGGGCAAGGGCTGCCCTTCACCGCACCCGTGCCCTTACATTTGGAGCAGACCATCAGCCCGGTGCCCGTGCACCGTGAACACCGCGGAGCAAGCCCGCTGCCATCACACGTTTTGCACGCGACACTGCCGCTGCCTTTGCACGTCTCGCACGGTATTTCCCCGCGCCCCTCGCACCGCGGGCACTTATTCTTTTTCTCTTCTTCGTTCATCCGGATTGCTTGATGGGCCTTTGTCTTGGCAGTCTCTTTCAGCTCACCTTTCGTACACCCCGGATAGTTGCACTTCACCCAGCTCGAACCCTTGCAGACCGTACACTTTTGCCGCCCCGTCAACTGACACGACGTGCAGGGCGCAGGCATGCCCGTCATCACCAGCGCCCGCTGGCGGTTCGTCAAAAGCGCGTCCAGAGCGGAAGGCACCAGCGCCTGTCCGACCCGGACATCGCCCGCCACCATCTGCCGCTGCTGGAACTCGCCCCGTCCCTGAAGAATGGCCATCTTAACCTTGCCGATGTCGCGGTAACCTGGAAAACTGCCCACGCCTTTGCAGTCCGGGCACGGTATGCCCTCGACAGCTTTGATGCTCTTGGTGTGGTTCACCTTGCCGACGTCCAGCTGAAACTTGCCCGTTCCGTTGCACGTGCGGCACGGTATCCGCCCGCGCAGCAGCGTCTGCAAGGTGCGCCCGTCTCCCTCCACGATCGAAGGCCCGATGCCCGCAGGCTGCGTGCCGGCAGGGACTAGCCGCATCAGAGCCAACGCGTTCCGGTAGTACCAGAGCGCCACTTCCGGCTGCTTCTCCTCCAACTCGCGCGCCTGCCGCAGGCTGCCTGAGATGACCGACAAGGCCATGCGGACGACCTCGGCGCCCTTGTCCGGAGCCGTAACAACGGGCGCGGCCGCCTCTGCTACGCGCGGCTTAGCCAGGGCCGCGCCGCAGTGGGAACACACCGACTCGCCGGGTTTAGCCTCGCGGCCGCACTGCCGGCAGATCACCAAGCCCTGCGCCCGCACGGCTGCCGGGGAGGACACAAGCGCCGCAACTCCAGTCATCACAAAAGAACGTCTGTTCATGCTTTCAGCTCCTCATCTGTCGTCCGTTCATCCGCCTGTTGCACTTTGTAATCGCGCAATTTCCTGTGCAGCGTCCGCCGGCTGATGCCCAGCTCTTCCGACGCGCGCGTGCGGTTGCCGCCGTTCTTCTCCAAAACCGCCATGATCTTGCGCCGCTCGGTATCCGCCAGCGAGCCTGACATCAGCACAGGCGCGCGGCTACTCAACGGAGCGAGCCCCTTGACGGCTTCTCGGATATTAGGAGGCACGTCGCGCGCAGTGAGCCGCTCAGCCCGCGACAGCACCACCATTTTCTCCATCGTGTTGCGCAGTTCGCGCACGTTGCCGGGCCACGCGTATGCCGTCAGCAGGCTCAGCGCATCCGGCGTCATCCCTTCGATGTGCTTGCCGTTCCTCTCACAGTACTCCTTGAGAAAGCGTTCGGCGAGCAGCGGGATATCGCCCGCACGCTCGCAAAGCGGCGGCAGCAGGATGTCCACCACGTTGAGACGGAAGAACAGATCCTCGCGGAATTTGCCCTGCTCCACAAACACGCGCAGGTCGCGGTTCGTGGCGGCGATCACGCGGATATCGGTCTTGATCGTTTCTTCACCGCCCACGCGCTCGAAGGAGTGTTCCTCCAGCACGCGCAGCAGCTTCACTTGGATCGACGGGTCGATCTCCGAAATCTCGTCGAGAAACAGCGTGCCGCCGTCAGCGATTTCGAAGCGCCCTTTGCGCTGCCCTGTCGCGCCCGTGAACGCGCCTTTCTCATGGCCGAACAGCTCGCTCTCCAGCAGCGTCGAAGACAGCGCCGCGCAATGCACCGCCACGAACGGCCCCTTGGCCCGCGTGCTCAGCCTGTGGATCGCCTGTGCCACAAGCTCCTTACCCGTGCCGCTCGGCCCCTGGATCAGCACCGCCGCCTGCGTGGGCGCGGTCTGCTGGATGATCTCGAAAACCTGCCGCATGGCCGGCGAGTCGCCGATGATGTTCTCCATGCCGAACTTCTCGTTGAGCTGGCTTTCCAGAGTCTCGACCTTCTTCTCCAGATCGCGCGATTTGATGGCGCGCGCCACCAGCATGTCGAGGTGGTCTAGATTGATTGGCTTGATCAGAAAATCATAGGCGCCAGCCTTCATCGCCTCCACCGCCGTCTCCACTGAACCGTACGCCGTCAGCAGGATACAGATCGTCTGCGGATACTGCGTGTTCACGCGCCGCAGCAGAGCCAGCCCGTCCGTCCCCGGCATCCGGAGGTCCGAAAGCATCACGTCGACCTCGGGCTTTGCGGCAAGGATCTCCAGCGCGACACCGGCGCTCTCGGCCGACTTCACTTCATAGTGCCGCTGCAGCGCCTTCTGCAAGCCGTCGCGCGTATTCTTATCGTCATCCACGATCAGTATGACCGGTTTGTCTGACATGTCACTTCCCCGTATTGAGCATGCGCACCCGCCGCTCGTTGCGCGGCAGCCGGATCTTGAAGCAGGTGCCCTCGTCCGGCTTGCTCGCCAGCTCGATCTCGCCGCCATGGTCCTCGATAATCCTCTGAACCACCATCAGCCCAAGCCCGTTGCCGTTCGCCTTCGTCGTGTGGTAGGGCTCGAAAACGTGGCCCAACTCTTCAGACCGGATGCCTTTGCCGTTGTCGATGAAGGCGACCTCCACAAACGCGTCGCCCACCCCGAAAACCACCTTCAGCGCACCGCCGTCCGGCATCGCCTCCAGCGCGTTCTTGATCAGATTGAAAAACACCTGCTTAATCTGCGACCGGTCGAGCCGCACGGCCGGAACGGTCTCATGAATGTCCACCGACACCGCGATGCGCCGGTTCTCAAACTCGGTTTTGAGCAGCTTCAGCGTCTCCTCCAGCACCTCGGTCAACTGCTCCGGAACCAACACCGGCTTGCTCGGCCGGATGGCCCGCAGGAACTGGGTGATGATGGTGTCCAAACGCTCGACTTCCGTGCGGGCCACGCCGACCAGGTCTTCCAGCGCCCCGCGCGCCTCCGCTGGCACCTCGCGCAGTTCGCGCGACAACAACTGCAAATGGATGTTCAGCGCATTGAGCGGATTGCCGATCTCGTGGGCCACTCCGGCCGCCAGCAGCTTCACCGCGTTGGAGCGCTCGCACTCCAGCGCCGAGGCCTCCTGCTCGCGCTCGTGCGTCACGTCGCGCAAGATCACCAGCACCCCTTTGTCCACCAGCCCCGGCTCATTCAACGGCGCCGCGTACACGCTGATGAAGCGGTGCTCGGGGTATGAAACCTCGACCTCGCGCGTCACCATCCTCGCCCAATCGCTTTCGGTGGCTGGCACATCCAGCAGGTGTTCCCAGTCCCACTCCCGCAAGATCCGCAGGACCGACCGGCCCTTCGAACGCGCGAAATCGACCCCCGACAGTTTTTCCGCCGCGCGGTTGGCGTACAGCAACCGGCCCTCGTTGTCGATGACCAGCACACCCTCCTGAATCGTCTGAAAAATCGTCTCAAGAAAGCCGCGCTCCTGAGCCAGTCGCATCATCTGCGCCTGCAGGCTCTCAGGCCCCAGCTTGTCGATGCGGGCCACCAATCTGTCAAAAAATCCGGACGCCATACATGTCACACCTGTTCACAGTGTCAAATTGACCCACAGTATACGTGAGCGCCCGAAGTGCGGCAAGTGTAAACCCGAACGGACTGAGGACAGAATGAAATGCGCGGCATTATTCGACGGCGATCACGCGGTGGATGTCGAGTTGAGACACCGTGAGCGTGGCCACGCCGTCACGGTATGAGAAGGCCAGCGCCTGACCGCCGGGCTCCAAGGAGATCCTCGACGGTTTGGACGGCAGCCGCAGCGTGACGCCCAGCGGACCGACAGGCTGGATCGCCGCCTGGATCGGCTCGGTCTGGTGCGGCCCCGAGGTGTTGACGAGGTTGACCAGCAACCTGCCCTGCTTGCGCATCGGCGCTTCCGGGTTTAGCGTGTGATTTATCATTGAGCGGGATAGAGGTCGAGGCC
>CAYSXF010000062.1:0-11189 GCA_964434815.1 uncultured Lentisphaeraceae bacterium | reverse complement strand
CCAGCGTGACGGGGTTGCCGGTCTTCTTCAGCCACGAGCGGAAACAGACAATGCCTCGCTCAGCGGCGCGCGCATCGTCGCTTTCCCGCACCTCCATCATGCGCCGCGCGAACGCGGCCAGGCGGTCGGTGCGGCGACGGCTCTCCCACGTCATCCAGGCGGGGCCCGTCACCGCCAGTCCGGCGCCGTGCGGAACGTTGTGCAGTCCGCTCAGCGGATGCTCAAGCATATGCGCGGGCGTGCTCCAAGGCCCGACTCCGGAGGAGCCGAGGAAGTTCCAAGCCAGCGTCGCGGCCCACATCATCGCGCCGCGCGCTTCCAGATCCTTCGGATCGGCCAAGATCCGCTCGGTCGACGCCATGATCGCCCGAACCACGCCCTCGGCGTAACCGTCCTGGACCGGCAGGAAGGCGTGCGGACGCGTCAGGTAGCTCTCGATCGTGTGCGAAATCGCGTCTGAGGCGGAGTACGCCACATAGTCAGGCGGCACCGACACGGTGGTCTCTGGGTCGAGGATGGAGACCTTGGGGTTGAGCAGCGGGTTGACGACCGCACGCTTCTCGCGCGTCTCGTCGTGCGTGATCACTGTTCCGCCGTTCATCTCAGTGCCGGTGGCTGGCAAGGTCAGCACGGCAACGAGCGGCAGCGCGGCCTGCGGCGCCTTCTCGCCCATGTAGAAGTCCCAGACGTCGCAGGTGGCAGGCACGGCGAGGGCGATCGCCTTGGCCGCGTCAATCACGCTGCCGCCTCCCACGGCCAGAATGCCGTCGACGCGGGCTTCGCGTGCGAGCGCGACGCCGCCGCGCACGTGCGACACGAGCGGGTTGGCAGCCACGCCCGGCCACTCGGTCGCAGTCACTCCGGCGGCCCGCAGCGACGCTGTTACGGCTTCGTAGACGCCGTTACGCTTGATGCTGGATTGGCCGTACACCAGCAGCACATGGCGCAGGCCGGCCGCGGCGACCTCTTTGCCGGTCTCGCGTACCGTGCCGCTGCCGAAACAGATTTTGGTGGGATTGCAGTAGACGAAGGGGTACATGCGGGAGACTCCTTGGTTAAGGGTTCATAACAATCCGGAAGCCGACGTCGTAGACGGGCTGCCAATCCGGGTAGGCGACGCGGGCGTCGAAAAGCGCTTTTTCCGGGCGGCAGTACCACGAGCCGCCGCAGGCAACGGCGCGTCCGTCTGCGGCTGTTTCGGAAGTCCACTCCCAGACATTGCCTGCCGTGTCGAACAGTCCCCAGGCATTGGGTCGGAACGAGCCGACAGGCGCGGAAACGCGATAGCCGTCGTTCACGTTGGTGGCGGCCGGACGATATTCCGGGATCGCTCCAGAGGGCAGGCCCCAGCCCAGCGTCATGACCGAGCGCAGGTTCTGGTCTGCAAGGTTGGCGATTTTGGCGAAGTTGTTGGTTGACTCACCCCAGCCGCACGGCGCGGCGGAGCCCGCACGCGCTGCCCACTCCCATTCGGCGGCAGTCGGCAGTCGGCAGCGCAGGCCGGTCTTGGCTGAGAGCCACGCGCAGAAGGCTTCGGCGCGTTCGCGGGAGATGCGGCAGACCGGCTGGTCCGGCAGGTTGCAGGGCTCGCCGCGCTCTCGCTCGCTGAACTGCAGGAATTCGCCCGTCTCGATCCGGCTGTCATGCGCGGGGTCGAAGCGTGCGTAGTCGCGGTTGCGCACCTCGTACGCGCCCATCCAGAACGGCTGCGCGAACGTGCGGCTCTCGCATGAGGAAGTCGCAAGCGAGCCGGCCGGCACGCGGACAAAGCGGAGCGTCGCGCCGTCGCCGAGATCCACGGTCTTGGTTCCAGGCGTGAAGGGGGCGGGCGCGAGCGATGGCGGGCGAGACTCTGGCGAGCCGTTTGAAACCGCTTGCGGCTCGCGGGGACGCTCGCCCTCCAGGTGCTGCAATGGCGTATGCGTGGCAGACCACGCCTGGCGGTACGCGGTGTCCTCCAAATCGTCATCGACGTTCGCGTAGCGCTTGATCAGCTCTTGGCGGCGGGCGGCCCAGTGAGTGACGCGCGGCTCGCCCGCGTTCTCTGTCCACGTCCCGTGAGCGGGCGTATTGAGGTCGATCCACGTGTTGATCCGGTCCCACGCTTCGCCGTCGAGCCGCACGCCGTGGTGTCCGGCCTCAAGCAAGCGCACCAGGTCGGTGGTGGACGCGTGAAACTCGCACGGCGTGAGCAGGTGCATGTCGCTTTCGATCGTGTGTCCGCGAACATAGGTGCGCAGAGCCAGGTAGGCGGGCGGGAAGTGGGCCGCATTGTTATACGATGCCGCCGACGAACCCGCCCGCACATCGGGATGAGACGTGAAATCGGGCCGCTTCGGATCTGAGCCGCTGTGGCAGCAGACGCAGTGACTGTCCAGAACAGGCTGCACCTCGCGGTTGAAAGAGAAGCCGCGCGTCGGCCCGTACCACGGCTTGATCTGTGAGGGTGGGCGTTCCATGGCAGACATGCGCTGGCGCGGGCCGGAACCGGAGTTCTGCGGCTCGTGGCAGCCCGCGCAGGACTGGAGTTCGCCCGGCATGACGGTGATCCAACTGCGCATGAGCTGGAGCGCGCGGCCTTTGGCGTCGAGCGGCTGAAAGGCTACGGGCGTATTGGCCGGCACTTCGAAATACGCCGATCCGTCCTCCGCCACAGGCACCGTGCCCAGAACGCGCTTGATGTCCCAAGGCCCGTCGAGGCCGACGCGGTCCACCTGTCCGCCCATGCCTCGGTAGGAGAAGGAGTAGGTGATGACGCGAAGGGCTTTGACCGTGCCGCGCGGGATGCCCGCGAGCCCGGGCCCTTCGTAGACGTCCACAACCTTCGCGAGGGCCTGTTTTCCTGCCGCGATCTGCGAGGGTATGGCCGGCGGACGGGGCGTCGGCTGTAGCAGGTGGGGCTCCAGTAACGCCTGTCCGGGCTCTTCGCAGATCAGGGTGACGTTGTCGAAGAGGTCGACCAGATAGAGGCCCCAGAGCGCTTTCGCGTCGGGCTGGCAGGAGACGAGAATGTAGTTGCCGCCAAGGGGGAGCGGATGCAGGAACTTGGGCCAGGAGTCGCTGACGAGCCGGTCGGCGATGATTGGCTTGACCGGCTTGCCGCGGCCGGGAATGCGCTGCACCACACCGTCCGCCTCGAAACGGCCTTGAGCCGGATCGAACACGATCAGTTCGCCCATGCGCCGCGTGTCGTGGTGACCGCTAATAATGGCGGCGAAGCGGCGCGGGTCGTCCGGAATCGGGCGGGCGTAGAACATGGAATTCGGCCAATAGGAGTTGCTGCCGTAGAGGGCGCGCTGCCCCGTGCCGTCCGGATTCATGGTGAAAAGGATGCGCGCGACAAAATGCGGCAGGTCGCTGTACTCCCAGCGGAGGTACATCACCCGTCCGTCGGCCAGCAGGGTGGGGCACCAGTTGTGCTCCTGGTCGAAGGTGAGCCGGCGGATGGAGCCGTCGGACGGATTGGCCTTGTACAGGTGTCCGATGTGTGAGCTTCCGCGTACGCAGGGCACGCCGAGCATGGAAGCGGTCGAGAGAAAGAGCACCTGATCGTCCGCCAGCCAGCAGCCGGCGTAGTTGTCCACATCCTCGTCGGGGATCTGGGTGATCTCATGCACGGATTCGACCGGCCTGGTCAAGTCCATCTCATAGACGCGGTAATTGCCCTTGGCGTTATTGGAAGTGAACATCAGCCGCCGGGCGTCCCAGTGCAGTTGCAGGTCGCCCGCGTACGCCGAGGCGTGCGGCGGCTGCCACACGGTTGTAATCTGAGGAGCCGCACGAAGGCCGGACACCGTCACGATCTGGTTGCTGAGGCCGCTGCGGCTGGTTTCGCGTTGATTGTCCCAGTTCGTCGGAAGCGCCAGATTATTCGCGCGCCGGCGAACGGCCAGCACCCGGTCCGCGTCAAGGAGCGGCAGGGCCAGCAGCGCGGCTCTCACGCGCGCGGCCAGCGCGTCGCCGTCGGCCACCGCCGCGGCGTCACCCGCGTCCAGACGCTTGAGCAGCGCATCCCGGTCGGCTTGCAGGGTGGCAAGCCAGACAGGCGATGCCGATGTGCCGCAGCGCTCCGGCCAGCGCTGCGCCATGTCGCGCAACGCGTCGGCCACGGCCGGAGGGGAGATCAGAGCGACCTGGCGACGCGACTCCGTCAGTCCGGCATATGCCACTCCCGCAACAAGCGAAAACAGGATTGTGAGGTGTCTGATCATAAAATGAGTTGCTACGGGCGACGGTGAGTTCGCTGGACATAACCGAGGAACGACGAGACCTTCCGCGCGCAGGACATGACGCGTTTCCCCATGGCCTCAAAGCCCAGTTCCGCAAACCGTTCTGCCGGGCCTGTGATCGTGATAGAGGCGATGGGTGTGCCGGTGCGGTCGAAGACAGGCGCGGCCACACAGTGGATGCCCTCGCCTTGTTCGCCGTGGTCGGTCGCAAAGCCGCGTTCGGCCGTTTCAGCCAGCTCGCGGGCATAATCGTCGCGCCGGGTGATGGTGTTGGGTGTGTATCGCTTGAACGCGTGCCCGTCAAGCAGCGCGCTCAGTTCCCGCTCTTGGAGAAAGGCAAGGATCGCTTTGGTCGAGGCTGAGGAGTGGAGATCCTCGAAGGTGCCCGGCTCGCACACGAACCGGAACGGGTGCGTGCTCTGAACCTGCTCCAGCACGACGCCGGCGTTGCGCTCGATGATGGATATCAGGATCGTCTCGTTCACTTTGTCGCGCAGGTGGCGCATGGCGGGCAGAGCAGCCTCCATCAGGTTGCGGTCGCGGGCGGAATCCATGAACAGCGTGGCTAGGCGGCGGGTGATGCGGTACCGCAATGTCTCCGGCGCGCGCTCGACGTACCCAAAATCTTCCAGCGTGTTCAACAGCCGCAGCACGCTGTTCTTCGGAAACCGCAAGGCTGCCGAAATATCGGAAAGGCTGACGCCGTCCGCGCGCCCGCGCAGATATTCCAGTGCGGTCAGCCCGCGCGCAAGGGCCGGGGCCGTCTCATTGGGCTTTCTTTTTTTCTGTTGCGCCATAACCCACCTGTTGAACGATGTTCGAAATGTAGCACATCGGTTTGAAACGCGTCAAGGTGAGAAGGCTGCCGCGACGCGCCGTGAGTCGCGGCCATTAAACAGCTTCGGGAGCAGGCCGGTCTGGGCCTCAACGAGGCGAGGGACGCCGTGGAGGCGTATAGGGCCGGGCTCGGTCTGTTGCAGAATCTTCGCTGTCTCGCCGCAGCGGGCGGGGGTGAGTGCGAGGGACGTCTGAGGCGCGAGCGGCCGGAGTATTGCCAGGCCTCCGATCTCCCGTCTCCGGTCTCCTGGCCGCTGCCGGTTTCTTTAGGGCGCGGATTTCCGCGTCTGTAAGCTCGCGCCACTCGCCTGGGTGCATGTTGCAGATTTTGAGCGGCCCGATGCGGACGCGCGTGAGATCGAGAACGGTGAAGTGCGCCAGCGAGCACATTTTGCGGATCTGGCGGTTGCGCCCCTCCGAAAGGGTGAACGCCAGTTTGTGCGTGTGGTCTTTGCCGACCTTCAGGATTTCGACCTCCACGGGCTGGATTACGTATCCGTCGATCTCCATGCGCGAGCGCAGCAAGTCGATCTTGTGTTCTTCCATGTGGCCAGCTACCCGCGCGATATAGGTCTTAGTGTGGCCGTAGCGGGGATGCGTCATGACATGCGTGAGTTCGCCGTCGTTGGACATCAGCAGCAAGCCTTCGCTTTCCTTGTCGAGCCGCCCGACGGGCACGAGACGCTCTGGGAAATGGGGTTTCAGCAAGTCGCAGACCGTTTCTCCGCGCGAGTTGTCTGCGCTCGAAATGATGCCCCGCGGTTTGTAAAGAAGAACGGTGCGCTGGGGTTCGGTCGCCTTGGGCAAGCGCACGCCGCTCGCGACGATTTCATCGGCTTCTGGGTTGACCCGGAAACCGGGCTCTGTGACCAGCGTGCCGTTCACCGTGACCAAGCCTTGTTCGATCATTTCGGCGGCATGGCGGCGCGAGGCGACGCCGCGGTGCGAAAGGATGTTCTGCAGGCGCTCTCCTGCGGTGTCCTTGGAGGCTTTTTGCGGTGTCGGGGCGGCGCGGGGTGTGGTATTATTATTTCTCATTTATGGGACTTTCTGATCGAGAGTATATGCGGCCCGGCTTTCGTCCGGGCGCGTCGCGTCCGGGACTCTGGTCTCGGCTGCGGTTCTGGTTCTGGCGGTTGTTGCACTGGCGGAAGAGCTAGAGGCTCAGTCCGCTGTGCCGTTACGGTAGGCTTCAAGGGCCTTACTGAAGGCCGCTGTCGCCGCGTACCCGCAGGGCTTAAACTCCGGGCAGAAGCCCCGGTAGACACATTCTGGGACACATACGCCGTAGAGTTCTGGCTCGGTTTTCTTCACTTCGTCGAGCACGAGCCGCCACGCGGCTGTGGTCTCGGGCGAAGCTTGGCGGCAAAGCCGCTTGCGCGAAATGAAAATCAGCGCTTGCGCGTTCGCGAAACACTCGTGGTTCACCGGGGCTGACTGAGGCGTCTCGTCGCGGTTGACCCCTGTGCGGTCGGTGCGCTGCGTGCTGACGAAGTGCTCGATGCCGATCTTGTGGCGCACAAAATGGACGCTGACCCAGTACTTCAGGTTGAGCCATTTCCACCTGAACGTCATCTGCCGGATCGGCGAGTGCTCAGAGAGCAGGATGCGGCGCTTCCATGCGCTGCTGGGCTCCTTGTTGCCCTCCTCCATGCGGATGGTGGTGCGGGCGGCGTCGGCGACATCGCGCCAGGCGAATTTGGGCTTGAAATACTTGAGTTTCAGGGTCTCTTCCATACGCGGCATAGTTTCACGGTTTCGCGGCGCGAAAGCAATCCGAATCCGCGTCAGAACAGCTCGCGGATGGCGGCGTCGCAAACCTCGCGGCCGCGCGAAGTGAGCCGCCAACGGCGTCCCCCGCGCTCGGCGATGCCCTGGCGCGCCAGCCGCTCTAACCGCTCCTCCCAGAGTTCCGCGCGGCCCGCGAGCGCGGAGAAACGCGCTGCGACCTCGAAGGGGTCGATCCCTTCATGCAGCCGCAAGGCAAAGACCGCACGCTCCATGGCGTCATCGGTCTCGTCGAGCGTCTCGCAGGTGCGGGGCGGTTCCCGGTTCTCCGCAAGCGCCTCGATGTAGTCGGCCAGGTCCTCCTCGTTCGTCCAGCGCATGCGTCCGACGCGCGAAGCGGCGGCTGGGCCGAGTCCGATGAAGTCGTTGCCGTGCCAGACGCCGAGGTTATGGAGGCATTCGAAGCCAGGCAGGGCGTAGTTAGAAATCTCATAGCGCGCGAAGCCGGCTTGGTTCAATACGCTTTCAGCTTGAGCCAGGGCAGCAAGCTGCGCCTCGTCGTCTGGAATGACAAGGCCTGCCGCGGCCTGGCGCGACAACACGGTTCCGGGCTCAAGGCTGAGCGCATAAACCGAGAGGTGCACGAGCCCCAAGGAAACGGAGCGTTCGAGGGTCTCCTGCCACTCCTCCGGTGTGACTCCCGGCAGGCCTGCGATGAGGTCGATGCCGGTGTTCTCAAAGCCGGCGTCCTGGGCTAGGCGGATGGCGCGGAGCGCGGTCTGCGCGTTATGGCGTCGCCCGACGCGGGCGAGCGTGTCGTCGTTGAAGCTCTGCACGCCGATGCTGAGGCGGTTCACGCCGAGGTCGTGGAGCGCCGCGAGCAGACCGGGAGCGACTGACGCGGGGTTCAGCTCCACCGTCCACTCTTCGACCGCGTCGAGCGGCAGGACTGCGGAGAGAGAGTCTGTCAGGCGTTTGAGTCCGTCGGCGCCGAGTAGGGCGGGCGTGCCGCCGCCCATATAGACAGTTTGAATAGCGTCGCGTGCGATGCGGGGGTGAGCGGTGAGTGCCTGAGTCAGTTCGCAAGCGGGCAAGCCGTGATAGAGCGCAGTCAGGCGCGGCTCGGCCATCACCGAGTAGAAGCCGCAGTAATGGCATTTGCCGTCGCAGAACGGAACGTGGACGTAAAGGTGAGAAGGCATATAAAAAGGGTACAGCTTGGCGTGGGCAATAACAAGATTGAAGTTCGTCATGCGTTTTCGAAAAAGAACGTTGCAATGCGAGTTGACAAGCGGATGCGGATCAGGTAAATTTTTACCCACTTTGTTCCCATCAGGGGGACGCGACGCAAACGATTTATTCCGGCGTAGCGCAGTGGTAGCGCAGTTGGCTGTTAACCAATTGGTCGCAGGTTCGAATCCTGCCGCCGGAGCCACTTTAAAGGCTGTTTTTATTGAATAAACACCAATAAAAACGGCCTTTTTCTTTTTATCGACTTGTCCCTTGCTATCCCTGTTACGGTATGGAATATGGCGATTTGTGTAGGTCAGAAACACAAATAACGACACAAACGGGGAAGGGTGCCCGGAATTGAAGATAATCACGCCCGCTTATTTCTCTGCCTTTTGGGAGTGATCCGGCTTGGTCAGCCCCGGCCGTTTGTGTTCGATATGTGTTTTTCCGGCATATCCCAACACCCAAAACAGCCATTTTGGGGTCGGCTGGGGGCGGGTGATCCGCAAATGCCGGGTGCCGAGGTGTCGCCGATCAGTACAGATGACACCTTCCGGAAGTTTTACTACAATCCCTAGCGCGAACACCTGCGGGCCGTGCTGGGAGAGAAACGGACGGACGTACTGACGGGCGGGAAGCCCGTTGCTCTGCCGGAACACAAAGGCTACCGCGTGAAGGAACTCGCCGCGCAAACGGTGGGCTTGTGGAGGCGGGTTTGCGTCACGCTGATTATCGTCAAGATCTGACCCGAGATGCCAAAATAAATGGCATTGACATTCTCACTGCCGAATCTTAACTTAAAAGAATGAGTAAATGTATAGCGTTGATTTCTCTGCTTCTGTTGTCGGGCTGCGCATCCACGAAGAAGCGGTTGTTGTCAGACTGCGCATCCACGAAGATGCGGGTATTATCGGCCGCGCCGATGCCGTCGGAAAGCGTCGGGCTCTTTCTTCAAACCGAACCGCGTAGTAAGGTGAAGTTGGGTGCGCCCTTCAAGGTCCTCTGCAACGTTAGTCTCCGTATCCTCAACAACACGTCGATTCCGCTATGGATGTTTTCACGGACGACATTCTATGGTGAGCAAGACGGACAATTCTATGCTTTGCGCGTCATTGAAATGTACAGCGGGGATCTTTCGGCTCCTTACTCGACGTCGGGGATGTCTGCAACATTGCCAAGACCCCCACGCGCCGGAAAATGGAACATTTTCGCGGTACAGGAGCATTCGGACAAGGTCTATCAAAGTCATTTGCGAGACCACCCGCCTAAATCGCCAATAACCTATGTCGATGACCAGGACGAGAAGAACAACGGCATGTGGACGAAAACCCTGGTGTCCAATGTGATCACGATTGAATATTCTGAGATTGGGCCAGGCGATATGAAAGACGCAGAGGGTGTTACGCAGGGATTGATTAAGGCAGAGCAATTCAAAACCGAATTCAGAAAACCAATGGGCGACCCGACAAAGGGTCTAGACTACGGTTTCTCCGCAGGCGCCCCCAGACCCCTGGGGCGGTGAGGGCGAGGAATAGTGCCGCGCTGGTGCTGGCGCGGCGCTAGAGGTAAGCCCTTCATGAGATACGCGGAAAGAACCGTTTTGGGGGGGAATGTGTGTAGGGTTGATTGGCGTCTGATCTGAGAGAGGCACGAATGTTGAAGAAAATTATCTTAGCCGTGTCGTTGCTGGTTGCGGGTGCAACGTCAGCACAGGAATCGAACTCAGTCGTCACGCTCCAAGCCATACAAGAGACCTGTTCGCAACTGCTTAACTTACCTGAATACACGGCTTCGCTGCGGCGACTTCCCACTCTCGCCAAGGCCGTAAAGGATTCAGGCCTTCAGGCGGACGTGTTAGCTACCTACGCGATGGGCATGTTCTGCTGCGACCAAGATCGAGTCGCCAACAAGGTGGTTCAGTACCTGCAGCAAGCCTTTCCGACATCGCCGCGACTCGCACTTTTTCAAGGCTCGCAATACCAAACGGATTGCCCGAGGTGTTCTGGAAACGGTATCGTCGAAATGCCTTGTTCTCAGTGTGGAGGCAAGGGGTCCTGTAAAGGTTGTCTCGGGCGAGGAACCATAACAAGACTGAATAAGAATATCGACCGTTGCGTGGTCTGCCGCGGCACTGGACAGTGTCCCGCCTGCAAAGGCTCGCTCCGAGAGACTTCCAACTGTCCCCAGTGTTTCGGACGGCGCCGGTTCACTTCCAAAGAGTTGATGAGGGGTGCCTATTTGAACTTGATCCAGCAGACCAAGACCCTCGCCTTTGAGCAAGAGCGGGTCGCAATAGGGCTGATTCTTTTCGAAGGGCAGTGGGTCACACCGGCTGACAAGAAAACTGAATTGGATAAACGCGATGCGCTAGCAAAGGCGCGACAGGCGGAAGATAAGCTCTTGGCGGAGGAAGAAGCTCGGAAACTAATAGCGGAGGAAAAAGCTCGGAAACTAATAGAAGAGAAACGTCGGCAAGCGGCGGAACATGAAGCGGTTCTCAGAAAGCAGTTGCCAGCATATACAGGGGGAGAGAGCGAAGGTAGAATGATAGTACGGATACGCAATCCGAACGATTTTGCCGTAGCCGTCGGTCTTCGCTCAGGTGATAAAGGCCGGGATTTTGACGTCCTATCGAACGGGGTCAATGAAGTGCATGTGCCTAACGGAAAATACGATATCTATTTCGTCTACTCCAACCAACCGACATCACTTTTTCAAGGGGATTCGTTCACAATTGATGGGAATGGCGTTGAAATCGAAATTGTTAAGGTCGTGGACGGCAACTACGGCATCCGTCAAGTTAAGTGACGACGCGAGATTAGGCAGGACTTCCGAAGGCTTGTTGTGACAGTTGTTAGGTTGCTGGTATTTGTTGAAATGCTGGGAATAGGACAGATGGGACATAGGGGACGCATGGGACATAGGCATTTGCAAGATTAGAAGCTAAGGATGGCGGTTAGGTTAGTTGTGCTTGTTAGAGAGACGGGATGGGTGATGGTTGTTCAACGCATGGGGCTGGAGCCGAGACCGTTGGCTCGGCGAATATGGGGGTCATGATGGATCAAGCTCTTGTCATTCTTCTTCTTTCGGTTGTTCCTTTGCTCGCACAGGCAACTGTCTCTTATACACATCTCCGAGCCCACGAGACAGGCAGAAATCTCG
>CAYSXF010000061.1:0-11391 GCA_964434815.1 uncultured Lentisphaeraceae bacterium | reverse complement strand
CAACTGATGTCCGCAAAGGCGGTGCTGCCGAACGGCAGGGTCAATGTCTTCACGCTGTTCTGGCTTCGGACTATCAGCGTGTAGTCGCCTGTGCGCTTAGCTCCCAGCGCAAAACTGATCTGGAAGGTTGTCCAAAGGCCGGGCGCGAGGGTGCAGACCTGTTTTCCGTTGGCCTTCACGCCGCCGTCGCGGGCGATGGCGAGGGCTGGGCCGGGGACGTCGCCGGCCGGGCTGCGGCCGCGGAGTTCGACTGTGAAGGGCGCGGGCGCTTGGGATGGCAGTAACGAGGCGAATGAAAAAGTGATCTGACCGCTCTTCAGCCCGCGCGGCGCGATGTGCATGTAGGGGTAAAAGGATTTTTGCAGCCCTTTCTTATCGGTGCATTTCAGGCACTTCGGACCATGTGTCCCTGCGATTTCGCTGGTGACTGCGAAGCCCGCGCCCTTCTGCTCGGTGGCGCTGAAGACCCCCGGATCGTCGCCGTCCTTCATCAGGTTGAAATCCAGTTCGAAAGCGACCAGTTTGGCGAGGTCGTCCGGCGTCCAATTGGCTGTGGGAGCGCGCGGCGTATATTTCTTGGGCAGGTCGCGCCAGGCCGCGCCGCCGTAGAGACCAGCCTTCCGAATCTCGCTGTCGAAGGGCACGAAGCCGATGAGTTTGCAGGCGGGCGCGTCCGGCGCGAGCGCGAAGTCGAAGGCGGCTGGGTTGCGGCAACCGGGATCTGCGGCAACCGAATTCGAGTCATGTCCGCCCCACTGCCAGTCGGCGAAGCATTTGCCCGCGAAGGTCAGCACGGTGTTCGTTGCGAGCGTATGGTAGAGGTTGTTGTGCAGCAGCGGCGGCTTTAGCCCGGGCTCCCATCCTTGGCTGAGAGCGACTCCGTTGCTGGCGATGTAGATGTTACGGCAGGCTTCAAGGTAGTTGGACTTCCACTGCTCGTTCAGGCCGCCGCGCCAGAGCATGCCGTCGCGGGCGAAGGCACCGATGTTATTGCGGAAGAGGTTATCCATGCCCTTGTGCTGGAAATAGGCGAACCAGTCGGTGTTGTAAACGAGGTTATTCTCGACCACCGCGCCGCGCGACTGCTCGTCGAGGTAGACGCCCGCGTAGCCGCAGTTGTAGGGGTAGGCGAAGGTGTCGTGGATGAGGTTGTGATGGATGTGGGTGTCGAGCGGCCCAAACTGGTACACGCCCCCGGCGTCGGTCTGGTAACGCAGCCCGAGGTGGTGCAGGTGGTTGTAGGCGACCACGTTGCCGCACGAATACTTCTCGCCCTTCCAGTCCCAACGGGCGTCGAGGCCGATCGCGTCCCAGTGGGTGTCGAAGATCTCGTTGTGCGTGATCTGGGTCTGCGAGGCGAAGCGGTTGACGATGCCGTAAGCGCCGTGCCAGATCGTGCCGAGGCGGTGAATGCAGTTGTTGTCGATGACGAGGTTCGTGACGGCGCACGCTGCTCCGGAGGATTTGAGCGCGGAAAGGTCGGTGACGCCGAGCTGCATGCCGCCCGCGCCGATGTCCCAGATGTGGCACTGCCGCACGGTGACGTCGCGGCAGCCGTCGGCCAGTTCCAGCGCGTACTCGCCGAGATGGGCAAACTCGCAACGCTCGAAGGATGCGTTGCGGAGTCCGCGGGCGGAGATCGCGCTGGCCAGGAACATATGGCCCTGACGGTACATGCCGTCGTAGCGGTCCATGTCGCCGTCCACGTTTCGGAAAGAAAGGTCGCGGAAGTGCAGGTGCTCGACAAACTGCCCTTTTTCCAGGTCGCCCGTGAATTCCAGCATACGGGACTTCATGACTGGGGCGATGACCTCTGCCTTGGCCATGTCTTCGCCGGGCATCGGGTAGTAGTAGAGCGTGCCGGTGGGCCGGTCGAGATACCATTCGCCCGGCTGGTCGAGGGCTTCAAAGACGTTGCTGAGGTAGTAGCGGAAGTGGGGTTCCCAGGCGTCGACCGTCCGGCTGTGCGAACTGTTGAAGCGGATCGCGCGGCGCTCGGGCACGATTTCCTTGAGGCGGTGGATCGTGGGCGTCCAGGAGCAGAGCAGCACCACGTCGATGTCAGTCGGATTGCGCCAGGACGGGTTGACGTCGCCCGGGTAGTAGCGCAGAGCTTGGCGCGGGTCGCCGCCGGGCTCGCGGCCTTCGGCGCGGAGTACCTTTTCGCCCCAGTTCGGGGTGCGTGCCCGCATGCGCGACTCGCCGTTGACAATGAGCGCGTGAAACGTCCATTTGCCTTCGCGGGCGCGCGGCACATCGAGCTGCCAGTATGCTTTGCCCGGCGTCTGACGCCAAGTGCCCGTGAGGCGTGTGCCGCCGCTCAGGATAGCCTGCTCGCCGCAGTACGATGCATAGGTGATGGGCTCGTCTGCAGTGCCGGAATCGGCGGGGGTGAAGATGACCGGTTCGCGCAGCTCGTACACGCCGCCGCGCAGAAACACGTTAACGGGGCCACAAGGCGTCGCCGAATGACGCACCGCACGCACCAGCTCCATGGCCCGGGGAAGCGTGGCTACTGGCTTGTCGCGTGTGCCGGAGTTCATGTCGCTGCCCGTTGGCGACACGAAGAGCGTGTACGAGGGGGCCATGCAACCCGCGCCACACAGCAGGAGCAGGCCGATCCCGGCAAATGCGCGAACGTCATGCGGTCGCATGGGGGAAGACAGGTCGTTTCTCATGGGCTGACAATATCAAAATCCCGTTGGCTCGCGCAAACACCTGTTTGACCTATAGAACCGAATTGTTCGCCTTCGCGCTGTTTTTACTTGCCTACCCATTTCCTATAGCGCACCATATTTTTACATGAGCGGTTTGGCGCGTGCAGATCGGGGATGTGATTGTCCCTGATATTTGCGGGACAGGAGTGGATGTTGTTGCGAAAGGGGAAGTCGAGAGATGCGAAAGAATCGATGGAATCGAATCGGTCGATTCTTTCGAGAAAACAACCATGAGACTATTATCGTTTTTCAAACCTGCGCAGCCGCGTCTGGTAGCGGGCACGCGCGAGGAACAAGCTCGCGCGTACCGCCGCCTGCGCATTTCCGCAGTGGGCGTGATGGTGATCGTTTACGGACTCTACTACGTCTGCCGGCTCAGCCTGAATGTGATGAAGAAGCCGATCGTCGATTCGGGTTATCTCAACACCGAACAGCTCGGGTACATCGGCTCGGCGCTGTTTTTCGCCTACGCGGTGGGCAAGTGCGTGAATGGCTTTCTCGCGGACCGCAGCGACATCCGCAAGTTCATGTCCGTCGGTTTGTTCGTCTCCGCGCTGGCGAATTTCGCGCTCGGATTCCCCATGCCTGCGCTGCTTTTTGCTCTGCTGTGGGGGATCAACGGCTATGCGCAGTCCATGGGTGCGCCTGCCAGTGTGGTGGGCTTGGCGCGCTGGTTCTGCAACCGCGAGCGGGGCACCTATTACAGCGTCTGGTGCACGAGCCACAATCTGGGCGAGGCGCTGACCTATGTGCTCACCTCGCTGATTGTCACCTCGTTCGGCTGGCGTTTGGGTTTCATGGGCGCGTCGCTCTTCGGGCTAGCCGGCGTGGCGTTGGCGTGGATTTTCTACCGCGACAGTCCGCAAAGCGAAGGGCTGCCGCCGATCATGGAGTGGTCTGGCGAAACGCCGCAGCCGGAATTCGCTAAGGAGCACGCGTCGGTTTGGGCCGGGCAGAAGGCGGTGCTGACCAACTGGGCGGTGTGGATGATCGCGCTGTCAAGCGCGTTCATCTACGTGGCCCGCTATGCGATCAACAGTTGGGGCATTTACTTTCTGGAGATGAAGAAAGGCTACACGAATCTGGAAGCCAGCTCGATCATCTCGGTCAACGCGATCTGCGGGCTGGCGGGCACGCTTCTTTGCGGCGTGATCTCCGACAAGCTGTTCGGCGGACGCCGCAACACGCCTGCGCTGATCGCCGGTGTGATGAACACTGCGGCGCTCTGTCTGTTTCTGCTGGTGCCGGGCGCGCACAAGAGCCTGGACGTGCTCGCCATGGTGCTGTTCGGGACGTCGATCGGCGTGCTCTTCTGTTTTCTGGGCGGACTCATGGCTGTGGACGTGGCACCGAAAAACGCTGCGGGCGCGGCTTTGGGGATCGTGGGGATCGCTTCCTATCTCGGCGCTGGCATACAGGATATCGTGAGCGGATATCTGATCAAGGCGCAGGGCACGGTCGAAGGCGGTAAGACGGTGTACTCCTTCGCACATATTGTGTTCACTGTTGGCGGACGGATGTGTGAGGTCGATCACATCGCTTTATTCTGGATTGGCGCGTCGCTGCTGTCGGTCTTATGTGCGCTGACGGTCTGGAACGTCAAGCCGCGAGAATAGGAAACGTAGCAGAAGACGGCAAGGCCCTAAAGCCGAGAGCGGCGTGAGCACAAAAAAAGGAGGGCGAGACCAAACGCTCGCCCTCCCATTTCGCAGCCAAGCGGGTGCGATCAGTTTGCCGCTTTCTTGGCCTTTTTCTCAAGGCGCTTCTCTTTCAGCGTCTTGGTGGGTTTTTTCTTCTCTTCCTTCTTCACATCATGATTTTTAGCCATAGCGCGCATCCTCCTTGGTGTCGAGCGGTCCGGATTCCCATTCCGCACAACGGTTAACACGTTACGGGTGGAAACATAACAAAGCCTAATGATGGAGACAACAACGAAATACGGAAATAAAAAGAGCGCGTTGCCTCACAAACGACATCGAAAACCACAGTTTACTTGCGGCTCGATTGTTCTCGGATGAAGCTCGCGAGGTCGTCGGTGATCGATTGCCAGCCGATTTCGAGCGGAATGACATGGCCGATACCCTTGAGTGCCCGAATGCGTTTAGAACCGGGGCAGCAGGAAAGCCAGCGCAATGCGGCGGGTGTGTCAACAACCGCGTCGTATTCTGCCGTTGCGGCAAATACGGGGCATTGGAGACGCGCGGCCCGCTTGCGGTTGGACCGGATGAGTTCGAACAGGCCGCGATAAACACAAAAGGGTATGAAACGGTCTCGCATATACGTGAAAGACGGGTCATCTACGGCCGCGTTTTCGGCAGAAAAGCATGACTCGAAAGTGGGGGAGAGGCAGAGCGCGACAGAGGCGATACGGAACCACGCTGCGGGCGGCAGCAGGGGGGATCTTCTGTTGGAGACCTTGATCATCGGTGCGAACGCCGCCACGCCGCTGATGGTGTCATGGCGCAAAGCGGCGTCGATCGCGAGCGCCGCGCCCAGGGAGTGTCCGACGATCCAGACGTTCGTGTGTGAAGCGCACAGGCCATCGAGTTCCTTGTCGATGGCCTGCCGCCACAATGCGAGCGATTGGGTTCTGGTTTGGGCGGCAGTCTGGCCGCTGCCGGGAAGTCGCATCGCATTGCAAGTAAGCGAGCCCGATGAAGCGAGCCCGTCGGCCATGCGTTTCCAGATGCGGGGAGTGTCTGCGAAGCCGTGGATCAGAAGAAGAGCGGTCGGCCCGTTCCCGACTGAAAAAGCCGCAGCATGGGGCAAGAGCCCGTCGGCGTCGCGCGTGATGCGGCGCTCCCAGCAAAACCGCCGGCTCTGCACCCAGACGGCGTGCAGCAGGTTTGCGGCGATCCAGAGGCCAATCAGGATGAGCAGTGTGTGCACGGATAAAGTTGCTGATCAGGCGTTAGGGGGCTATGGCGAGGGCGGTCACTTGAGCAGGCCGATGGTGTCGCGGATGTAGGCGGCGTGAAGGAGGGAGCCCAGTCCCATATCGCGTTTGAAGGTCATGTCCCACTCCGGCGACGTCAGCCGGTCATTCTGCTGGGTGCGCGTGATCACGATTCCGACAACAAGGGGCGGATCGTTTCCGGCGGAGCGAAGGGCGACAGGGGCGCCGCTGTCGCCGGCAAACGTGTGCGCGCTGAAAAAGAAAGTGGGGTAGGTTTTTGCCGGGGTGATCGGGTAGCCGCTGACGACCCCTTCACGCAGGAGCGGAAAGGCCGCGCTGTTCGCTTCGGTCCGGTTGGGGTAGCCGAGGAAAAAAAGCGGCGTACCGATGGAGACGCCGTGGTCGGCGAGAGCAGGTGCGTCAGCGAGCGCGTCTAGCGGCAGGGCTTCGAAAACGGCTTGAGGCGGGAGCGTGCAGCGCAACACCGCCACATCCTGTGTGGCGTGGCAGACCCAGAGAGGGGCATTTGTGGGGGAGCGTATGACGATCTTATGATCGATTCGCTGCCACGCGCCTTGCGCGTCGCGGGCCCGGCAAACGAGGAGGATATGGTCGCCCTGGGCTTTCGCGAACGTGTGGCCGGTCGTGACGAGCAGAACATTGGTTCGGGCTGCATCCGGCGACGGGTCGCGCACGAGGAATCCGGTGGCGGTCGATCCCGGGTTGAAGATCTTAAAGGTGGCGAGCATGAGGCGCTCTGCCGGCGTCTCCGCTCTTAAGGTCTGAGGAGGGAGAATTGAGGCGAGCAGAAGAATGCCAATGAAGAGCCCTATAACACGTTTCTCCGTCACGCAATAGCGTGTCGACCGTATTGATCTGGGGACTTCATGATAACCGCGCATAGTTAAACCTGTGGAAAGAAAACGGAATGAACGGCACCGTTGCATGTCAGAAGAATGGCACAGAGGCGCTTTCGGATCAAGCGAAGTTTATCATATTGCTATTCGTCCGTTTGAAAACCGAGGTTCGCGGCAGGATTGACTTCAAGGGCTCTCATTCGTATACTGGCATTCCATTAGATTAACGATGTCTGCGAGGAATGCCGAATGGCGTTTCGTGAGGCGGGTGTTCTTTTTGGATATGTGTGCTCCAGAGACGGTGGTATGAAAACACTTAACGGTTTATTCGCGCGTTTTCCGGGCTTGTTGCTGATGGCCTGTCTCGTAGTGTCAAGCTCGCTTCAGGCGCAGTCGCCGCGTGACTTCGCGATCGACCTGGCCGCGACGGTTTCCACCAATTCTCCGTGCATCACGCTGGCGTGGTCGATCAGGTGGCCGGGTAACATCACGGCGCAGAAGGTGCATCGCCGGCTCAAGGGCGAATCCGTTTGGGTGAAGCAGGCGGACTTGACCACTAACCAGACGAGCTATGTCGACAGCACGGCCGTTCCTGGCGTCGAGTACGAATACTGGATGGAACGGACTTATACCGGGATCTATCCGACCACGGCGATGGGCTATCTCAGCTCAGGCGTGAATGTTCCAATGACCGATTCCCGCGGCAAACTGTTGCTGGTGATCGACAGCACGATGGTCACGCCGCTTGCCCCTGAGATTGCGCAACTGCAGGCCGACCTCACCGGCGACGGCTGGCTCGTCCAGACGATCACCGCCGCGCGCACCGACACTGTGGTCAACACCAAGGCGCTGATTAAGGCGGCCTACGACGCCGACCCGGCCAACTTGAAGATGGTCTATCTGCTCGGCCATGTGCCGGTGCCCTACTCGGGGGACATCGCTCCGGACGGTCACGGCAACCATTACGGCGCCTGGCCAGCAGACGGTTATTACGGGGATATGGATGGTGTCTGGACAGATACGTCTGTCAACGACTCCTCGTCGGGTGACACACGTAACCGCAATATTCCGGGTGACGGAAAATTTGATCAGAGTTACTTCCCGAGCATGGTCGAGTTGATGGTCGGCCGGGTCGATCTGAGCAATATGACGCGGGCGCCCTCTTCTGCCGTCTCAGAGACGTCGCTCCTGCGCCGCTACCTGCGCAAGGCACACGACTTCCGTTTCAAGAACGGTGCCTATGCGAACATCGCGCGGCGCAGCCTGATCCGCGATGGGTTCGGGTATTTCGGCGGCGAAAACTTTGCGATCGCGGGTTGGGCCATGGCCTTCACGGGTGTGGGACAGCCCCCGGCGGCACCGGTAATCCATGAACCGCCGAGCATGCAGTGGTTCTCAGCCAGCTACGCCAGCGGCCAAAGCTATCTGATGGGTCATGGCAACGGCGGAGGAAGTTGGGACACGGCGAGCGGCGTAGGCAACTCCGTTGATTTCGGGTTGCAGACGAGCCGCGTGGTCTTCACCAGCCTTTTTGGCAGTTACTTCGGCGACTGGGACTCCAACAACAATTTCTTGCGCGCGCCCTTGGCTGGCAACGCCGCTGGCGACTCTCTGGGCCTGGTCTGTTACTGGACGGGTCGGCCGCACTGGTATACCCATCACCTCGGCTTGGGTGAGACCTTTGGCTTTTGCGCGAGAACGTCACAAAACGGAACCATGTCTGGCGGCGGCGGATACACGCCCGGAGGCTATGGCAGCGCAGGTGTTCATGTCGGACTGATGGGCGATCCCGCGTTGCGTCTGCACGCGGTCGAGCCGCCGCGCAACCTTTCGGCCTCCAGCGCAAATACCCGAGTCACTCTCGCTTGGAGCGCATCCAGCGAGACCAATCTGCTCGGCTATCTCGTTTACCGAGCGGATACGTCGGCAGGCCCGTTCACACGCCTGACCTCTTCGCCACAGCCTGCGACAACGTATACGGACACGACCGTCATCGCGAGTCAGAGCTATGCCTACCTCGTTCGCACGCTGAAGTTAGAAACCTCGCCGAGCGGCACCTACAACAACCCCAGCGTAGGCTCGCTCGTCACTCTCACCGCAAATGCAAGCGCCACCGCCGCACCGGGAAACCCGACAGCCCTCACTGTCACGCAGAACAGCGCGACGAATGCATGGCTCGCATGGACTGACAACGCCAGCACCGAAACCGGTTTCCGCATCGAGCGCAAAACAAACGCGACCGGCAGTTATGCGTCCGTCGGCACGGTAGGGGCTAACGTAACCAATTTCACGGATACAGGAACCTTCACGCAAGGCAATGTCTATTACTACCGCGTCGTGGCCACCGGTAGCCCGTCGGACTCGGTTCCCTCCCCGGAGGCCTCCTTTGAAGCGTTCGCCGGGTTCTTCGACATGCCGGTGACCCGCGTGAAAGTCAGCAAGACGGCCGGTTCGGCGACGATCACCGTCAACCGGTTCGGCGGCGTGACCGGCGCTGCCAGCGTGAATTTCGCTACGGCCAACTCCTCTACAATCGCCGGCACGCATTACACGGCCACCAACGGCACGCTCACGTGGGCAGACGGCGAAACCGGTGCGAAAACCATTTCCGTGGCGATCACGAACACCGCCACGCCGCAAGCTGCGCGTCAGTTCAAGGTCAACCTGAGCACCCCTTCCGCCGGCACAGGCTATACGGTCAACTCCAGCATTGCGGTGCTCATCGAAGACCCGACCGGCACGCTTGCCGCGCCGTGGAGCCAAACCATCATCGGAAGCATCACCGACAGTTCCTCGGTTGTCCTCACAAACGGGGAGTTCGGTTCCGTGACGATCGGCGGCTCCGGCTTGTCCGCCAGCTCCACCTACGAGGCCGGACGCTTCATCTACCAGAGCCGGAGCGGTGACGGCGTTATGACCGCCTACTTCCCCGCCGGTATCCCGAGTGACGGCAATGCGCGTGTCGCCCTGATGGTGCGCGCCTCAACCTCGGGCACTGCGATCATGGCCGCCGCCGCAACCAGCGCCAGCGCCTCCTTCGGATCCCTGCTGTCTACCCGATCGGCCGACGGTGCCGGCACAACCGTCCTGCCTGCCAGCGCCAACACGCTGACGCTTGCGCGCTGGATGCGTCTCAGCCGTGCCGGCAACGTCTTCACCGCCGACACCTCGGCGGACGGCTCCGCATGGACACTCCTGGGAACTGCTACGCTGCCCTCTATGGCCAGCACGGCACTGTGGGGGATTTTCGACTACTCGTCCGACTGGTCTGTGACCGGGCTGGGTAACTACCATTTCACACTGGCTCAGAATCTCACGATTTCGAACCTGCCGGTTCCAGCCAGTCCGACGGGACTTGTTGCCGTTGCGTCCTCGTCCGCGTCTGCCAAGCTGACGTGGGGGTCCGTCGCCAATGCCATGGGCTATCGAGTCGAACGCTGTTATGAGACCGGAAGCTTCACTCAGCTCGTTGATCTGGCCACCGTCTCGGGCAGCTCTCAGACCTTCACCGATACCAACGTGGTCGCCGATACGGCCTATGCCTACCGCGTCACCGCTTACAACGGCAGCGGCTCCAGTGATCCTTCGGCCGTCGTCTACTTGGCGACTCCCGCCGCTGACAGCTTGACCGTGCTTACCTCCGGCGGTGCGGGCTGCGCCGACGCCACCGTGCGACTGGATATCCCCTCTGTTCCGTTGGGTACGCAAACCAACCTGAGCGTCGTGGGGTATGATCCTGACTCTTGGGATGTGCCCACCAACGCGGCCAAGACGTACCTGCGCTTCGATCTGACGGGCCTCGGCAATTTCACAGCCGCCAAGCTCAAGCTCGCCTATGTGGGCTCGAGCCGCTTCGAGGATGCCGGATTTTACTACATGTACATTGCGCTTCTCGGCGAAAGCTCGGATACGTGGGCCGAAAGCTCGATCTCCTGGAACAATGCGCCGCAGAACGATCTCACCGGAGTCGGTTTCACGGGCTCGCTTATGCGGCTCGGCGAGGTCGAGAACTTCGATTTGCCGTCTCCCGGCGATGTGGTCTCCATCGATCTGGCCACTTCATACCTCAACAGCAACCGCGGCTCGAATAACCTGGTCACGATCGGTATGGCCGATTACAGCGGCGGCGCTTTCATGGACTGGGCGTCGCATGAACATCCCACTTACGCTCCGCCAACGCTCGAGCTATCCGTTTCTTCGCCTCTGCCTTGCCGCCCGTCGTTCTTCACGGCCGCGCTCGGCGCAGGGTGGAGTGTGGCATTGAACTGGTTCGATAACGCGACAAACGAAACCGGTTATGTCTTGGAGCGCCGGGTGTCGGGCGGCACGTTTGCACGCGTGCAGACATTGGGCAGTAATGCCACGAGTGCCATCGATGCGCCAACCGCGCCAGTAACGACTTATGAATACCGTCTCTGTGCCACTAACTCAAGCGGCAGCTCCTCTTGGACGCAGGTCGCATCGATCACCACCCCCGATATCTTCCATGCCGTTGGCACGCTATGGGATGCGGGGGGCAGCGACTCTTTTGTCAACACGCCCTCCAATTGGGACACCGACGCCAATCCGATCTTCAACGGCTCGGCTTACCTCAACTTCGGCACGGCGGGCGCGGTCGCTACAGTCAACACCAATGTGGCCATCCTTGGGATGAATGTACAGCGCGACGCGGACTTCACGTTTGCAAATGGAAATGGAACGCTGACGCTCGGCGCAGGCGGTGTGCGTGCCGCGATTCCGAACACCACGCCGCGCACGTACACGCTGGCCGCAAATGTCGCCCTCGCGACGAACCAGACGTGGGGCGTAACAAATTACGGCGCGGGCGTCACAACCCTGTACGTGTCGGGGCCCATCACCGACGGGGCGTCGTCGTTCGGCATCACGAAGACCGGCGGGGGCGTGCTGACGCTCGCGGGCA
>CAYSXF010000060.1:0-11500 GCA_964434815.1 uncultured Lentisphaeraceae bacterium | reverse complement strand
ATGGTGCGCTCGCTGAGCTTGAGATCGTCCAGCTTCTGAAGCAGGCGCCCGACGCTGTCGTCCACGCTTTCGACCAGAGCCGCGTAAGTGGGGTTGGTGTGCGCCGCGCGGGGGTCGGTCTTGGCCTTGTACTTCGCGATGACCTCTTTCTTGGCCATGAGCGGCGTATGCACGGCGTAGTGCGGCAGGTAGAGGAAGAAGGGCTTGTCCTTATTGCTCTCGATGAACTTCAGCGCCTCGGCCGTGAGCCGGTCGCTGAGGAATTCGCCGTCCGGCCCGTCGGTCAGCGTCGGAATTTTGTAGGGCGAGAAATAGCTCGGCGGCTGCCCTTTGTCGCAGCCCGCGACATTGAGGTCGAAACCCTGCTTGTCGGGCCAGCAGGCTTCGGGGCCGAGGTGCCATTTGCCGATGCTGGCGGTGGCGTAGCCCGCGGCTTTCAGCGCTTTGGCCACATTCGGGATGTCGGGCGATAGCTGCATGGTCCAACCGGGCACGCTCAGCTTGGCGAAAAGGCGCTTGTGTCCGGCGATCCAGTCGGTGAGGTGCAGGCGCGCGGGGTACTGTCCGGTCATGATGCTTGCGCGCGTGGGCGAGCAGACCGTGCAGGCCGCATAGGCGTCGGTGAAGCGCATGCCCTGCGAGGCGAGGCGGTCGATGTTCGGCGTCTCGTAGTACGTGCTGCCGAAACAGCCGAGATCGGTCCAGCCCATGTCGTCGGTTAGAACGAAGACGATGTTAGGTTTCTGTGCCAGTTCGGCGGCGGGCGCAGGCAGTGTCGCTGCAAGAGCGAGAGCGGAGCAGAGAGACAGTAGAAGAGCAGGTTTATTCATAGGCGGAAACCTCGCAAAGGCGAACGGCGTTGATCCGCCAACAGAATAACAAGAAACCGGTGCCTGCGGCAACACGCCTGTTTTGTCGTGCCCAAGCATCTCATGCTCATCCTGTCTGTCAAAAAAAATGCGTCTGTTTGGGTTTTACTGACTACTCGAGCGGTTCTGTTTAAAGTGTAGCCGTTTCGGGTAGGGACGCATCCCCGAGGCGTCCGCGGCGGGTTCGTCAACCCGCCCCTACTTGGCTCTTTTCTTGGCCTTCTTCTGGATTTTGTCTTCGCGTCCGTTCCAGCGGTTGTCGATCCAGCGAGGCGGCTCGTTGTTGGCGTTCCACGCGTCCCAGAGAGCTTGGAGCTGTTTGACTTTTTCGGGCTGCGCGGCGGCGAGGTCGTTCTTTTCGCCGACATCCTGCGCGAGGTTGAACAGGTGCGGCGGATCGTCGAGGCTGGGTTTGACCAACTTCCAGTCGCCCTGGCGCACGGCGTACTGCACGCCGAAGCGCCAGTAGAGCGCATCGTGAGGACTGGCGTCGCTCTTGCCTTCCAGAAGCGGAAGCAGGTTCACGCCGTCGAGCTTCCATTCCGGCTGAACGTCGCCGCCCGCCGCGGCGATGGCCGTGGCGAGAAGGTCCACTTGAATCATGGGCTGGCCGAGCGTGCGGCCAGCGGGGATGCGGCCCTTCCACTGGGCGACGAAGGGCACGTGGATGCCGCCCTCCCAGAGCGTCCACTTGGTGCCGCGGAACGGGGTGTTGTCCGCCGCGCCGCCGGGGCCGCCGTTGTCGCTGAAGAAGAAGATCAGCGTATTCTCCTCGAGGCCGCGCTCGCGCAGGCGGGCCATGACGCGGCCAATGATGTCGTCCATCTGGCGCAGGTCAGAATCGTACCTGCGGCGGCTGGAAGGAATGGCCGTGTCCATCATGTCGAGCCACGGCTGCGGGCCGACGAACGGCGCGTGCACGGCGGTGAAGGGCAGATAGAGCAGGAAGGGCTCCTTCGCATGCTGGTCCACGAACGAGAGCGCCTCCGAGCAGAAAGCCTCCATGTGGTTCTTGGGCGTCTCGACGATGGCGGTGCCGCGATAGGTCGGCGGCGGCTCGCCGTTGGGGCCTGTGGCGCCGAGACCGTGCGGCAGGATGCCGTAGAACGTGTCGAAGCCGCGCTGCGTGGGCAGATAGCCGTCCCCTGCGCCGAGGTGCCACTTGCCAAAGGCTCCGGTGGCGTAGCCGAGCGCCTTCATGCGCTGGGGAAAGGTGACTTGCTTGATGTCCAGCGCGCGCGGCGTGCGGTCTTCGCCCGGCTTGCCCTTGCCTTCCGCGTTGGCGTCGAAACCGAAACGCTGCTGATAACGGCCGGCGATCAGGCCGGCGCGCGTGGGGCTGCACACACAGCCCGAGGTGTAGCCGTTGGTGAAGCGCACGCCGTTTCGCGCGAGGGCGTCGATGTTCGGCGTGGGAATGTCCTTGCAGCCGGTGATGCCGCAGTCCGCGAAGCCCATGTCGTCGGCCACGAAAAGGACGATATTGGGTTTGGCAAAGGCGGTGGCTGCGAGGGCCAGGAGACTAACGATAGGGGTCAGGAGTCGGAAGATCCATGGTGTCATGGGAGGCTCCGCTTTGAGGGTTTCAAACGGATTAAGATGAGGAGCACGATCGGGATTAGGAGGAGACAATGCTATTCGTAATCTCAATCTTGCGCGTAATCGTAATCGCTCAAACAAGTCACCCGGCCGTTGAATACCGCTCCGAGGGCGACGGGCTAGCATAGTTCTTGGCGGCTCGTGAGGACACTCGCCCTCCTAATCGCTATGCTGGGAGGGCGAACGTCCCCGTGAGCCGCCGCAGTCACAACCGCAAGACCCTTTACTTTGCGGCCAGCGGCTTGAGGTAGAGGTTCTTCCAGCGGACCGTATAGGGGCCTTTTGCGCCGACGCCATGGACCTGGAGGCCGAAAAAGCCTTCTGCGTGCTCGGTCGCCAGCTCGTTCTGAAGCGTCAGTTCCGCGACCTTCTCGCCGCTGATCCACGTCTCGATCTTGGGGCCTACCGCGCGGACGCGGAAGGGAACCCACTGTTTGGCGGGGAAGAGCTTGTGGGGTTTGCGGTCCTGCGAGAGCCAGCCGTACTTCGTGGCTTCGCCATAGATGTATCCCGCGAGGCCGGGCGCGATCTCGACCTGCGGCCCGTACAGGCGGCCGCCGTACTGTTCGCCCTTGAGCTTCGAGCGGATCTGGAGGCCTGAGTTCAGCGCGCTGTCGTCCAGCTTGACCTCCATGGTCAGCTCGAAGTCGCCGAAAGCCTTGGTTGACGTCAGGAAGCTGTTCGGGCTGTTGGAGGCGGTCATTCCGACGATGGCCCCGTCCTCGGCCTTATACGTGGCGAAGCCGCTCTTGACGGCCCAGCCGTCGAGCGTCTTGCCGTCAAAGAGCGTGATCCAACCTTCCGCCTTCTGCTGGTCGGTGAGGGTGTTGTCGGCGGCGTAGAGCGGGGTGACGGCGCTCAGCGCCAGAGCGCCGAGAGCGAGGAGGAGAGAGGTTGTATAGTGCATGGTGGAGGTCCTTAGTTTGGGTTATGGAGAAGAACGCTCAACGTTCAACGCTTAACTCTCAACGTCGAAGTTAGCTTGGGAGTTGAGCGTTGGGCGTTCAGCGTTGAACGTTTAATTTGGGTTACACGCCCAGCACATAGCCAGCGCGAGGCCTGGAGGAGAGCCACTGGTTGGCCTCCGGCAGGTTGGTGAAGAGGCGTTTCTTATTGTCCCACTTCAGCTCCTTTCCGGGGAAGCGCAGCGCGGCGCAGCCCAGCAGGATCGCCTGGGTCATGGGCACGGCGTACTCGAAGTTGCTGCCAGGCCCCTTGGCGTCGTGCGCTTTGCACGCCTCGACCCACTGTCCGTGGTGGTCGCAGCCCTTGGACTTCTTCAGCTCTTCGCGCCACTGGTGCTCGGCGTCCTTGACCGCCGGCCCGTAGGCTGCCTTGCCCAGCGCGACCGGCGTGGGCGCGCCCGCATGCGAACCGCCCACGGCCGTCATCTTCGAGCCCACGATCATGCAGCCGTTATCGCCCAGCTTGTATTCCGGATGCGAATTTTCCGGTTTGGGCGGCAGCTTTTTGCCGTCGAGCCAGCTCATCTTGACGCCCTTGGGGCAGACCGGCGTGGCAGGGAAGGTGTATTCGATGATCGACCATGCGGGATAGGCGAGGCCAGCGGGCGCGGAGGCTTCGGCCTTGACCGAGGTCGGCAGGCCGAGCTTCAGAATCCAGAAAGCGGGGTCCATGTTGTGGCAGGCCATGTCGCCCATGGCGCCGCAGCCGAAGTCCCACCAGCCGCGCCACTTGAAAGGCGCGTAGGCGGAAGAGAACGGACGCATCTGGGCCGGGCCGATCCACGAATCCCAGTCCATGCCTTCGGGAACCGGTTCTTCGGCGGGCACCTGGGTCATGCCCTGCGGCCAGATCGGGCGGTTGGACCAGGTGAACACCTCTTGGATGTCTCCGAAGGCGTTGGCGTCCATCATCTTCTTCCAGAGGATCAGGCCCGCGCCTGCGTGCCCTTGGTTGCCCATCTGCGTCACGACCTTGTATTTGCGCGAGGCTTCGAGCATGAGCTGGCACTCCTCGAACGTGCGGGCCAGCGGCTTCTGCACATAGACGTGCTTGCCGCGCCGCATCGCTTCGAGCGCCGCGACCGCATGGGTATGGTCAGGGGTGGAGACGACGACGCCGTCGATCTCCTTATCGAGCGTGTCGAGCATCTTGCGATAGTCGGAGAACTTCGGCACGTCGGCAAACTTCTTGAAATTCTTCTCGGCCTTCTTGGGATCGACGTCGCACATGCCGACCAGCTTGCCGCCGGCGCCGACCGTGTTGTTCAGATCGCTGTCGCCCTTGCCGCCGCAGCCGATCTGCGCGAAGCGGAACTGTTCGCTCGGCGGCGTGGCAGACGTCTGTCCCAAAGCGCGGGTGGAAGTGAGCGTGACCGCTGAAGCGGCCGCTGCGGAGGCGAGGAAGCTTCGGCGGGAGATGCCATTCGGACGACTCATGAACCTGTTCCTTTCAAAGGATGAGAATATAAAACATGGTTGAGATTGTAGAACCGCCGCGGGAATTGCGCAATGTGGATTTTGGAGCGTGCATTTTGGTATCTTTTACTTGGAGCGCATGCGACACATTTGGTATTTTTATGGCATGGATAAAGTGCAAACGTGTCTGCAAGTCCTGCAAAAGCGAATCGCTGACGGGGATCTGTTCCTGAAAGGGCAGATGCCGAGCGAACGACGGCTGACCGACGAGCTGGGGGTGAGCCGCACGACCATTCGCAAGGCGCTCAAAATCCTGCTGGACCAAGGCACGCTCGTGCGCGAGGGCAGGCGTAAGGCACGCATACCGGATTCGAAGCTGGCTCAGGCGCGGGTTCCGACGATTGCCTTCCTGGTGCCTGCCGTCTTCTCGAGTGACCACGGCTTGTGGTGGGACGGCGTGGTCACGGCGCTAGAGGGGGTAGATGTGGTGCTGCGCCCCATCACTTACAGGCACTTTACAGATCCGACGGTGCATGAGGCGATTTCCACTTTCGACGCGCTGTTCTTTATCCCGCCCTCACAGAAGATCCCTCGCTGGCTGGCCGACAAGATGCGGGACGCCCCGTGCCGGATCGCCGTGCTGGACCAAGACGAGACCGTCGAGGGGTTCGTATCGGTCAAACTCTTTCCGCCCGCCTCGGAGGTCAAACTGCTGGAGTACCTGCACACGATGGGACACCGGCAGATCGACTGCCTCAACACGCAGGCAGAGGACGCCGTCATTCAGGAGCGCATGGCCGCTTGGCAGGGGTTTCTGGAAACGAAAGGCGCTCAGGGCGTGTTGCGCTCACAGCCGACGGACAAGCCGCTGTCGGGCGCTTACGACTATGTCGCCAAACTCCTGCGCGACGGCCGCCTGCTGGCGACGGCGCTCTTCTGCACGACCGGGCCTTGCGCGGTCGGCGCGATGCGCGCGCTGAAGGATGCGGAACTGGATGTGGGAATCGACGTGTCAGTCTGCGCCGTGAACGACGAAGGGATCGGCCGCTACCTGCTCAAATCCCTGACTGCGCTCGAATCGCTGCCGCGCTCATATTTTCTGCGCAGGGTGACCGACTGGATGATTTCCGGCGGCAGATGGAAGGGGCCGCTGCTGGTTCAGCCGGAAGACGTGCCGCTGTTCAAGGGAGAGACCGTCGGACATGCGCCAAAAGACGGCGGCGGCACGGTGGCGAGAAAGAGGATCGGGGCGCTGAGCAGGGATCCGGGGGCGAGGTAACCAGTTGCCTCCGTCACAACAGGCTCATCTCAAGGCAATGCAACTCCTAATTCCTAATTCCTAACTCCTCCTTTCCATGCCCATCGACCTTCTTATCGCTATGGTCTATTGCCTGGCAGTTCCGCTGGTGGGGCTGGCCCTGGCGCGAAAAGCCTCGGGCGGGATGGATTCCTACTTTCTCGGCGACCGGCGCTTCGGCTCGTTCCTGATGGGCGTATCGGGCATGGCGGATTGGTTCGACCTCTCCGGCACGATGGTCATCACCTCGCTGCTGTTTCTGATGGGGCCTCGCGGGCTCTACGTGGAGTTCCGCGGCGGCGCGGTGCTGATTCTGGCCTTTCTGATGCTCTGGACCGGCAAGTGGCACCGGCGCTCAGGCTGCATGACTGCCGCCGAATGGATCACCTTCCGCTTCGGTTGTGATCGCTCGGCCGATGTCCTGCGAACAGCGCTCGCGCTCTTCAACGCGGTGGTCGGAGTCGGGCTGCTGGCTTACGTTGTGCGCGGCGCGATGCTCTTCTTCGGTGCGCTTCTGCCCTATCCGCCCGTGGCGGTGACCGCGCTGGTGGTCGGCGCGACGGTGGCCTATACGACGGCCTCGGGCTTCTACGGCGTGACCGCCACAAACCTCATACACGGCATGGTGATTCTGCTGGCCTGTCTTCTGGTCGGCGGCGCGGCCTGGCAGGCTGTGGGCGCGGAAGGGTTCGACGGCGCGCTGGCGAGCCGGGTCACCGGCGTAACCGACTGGATGTGCGCGTGGCCCTCGGTGCGCATGCAGGGCCTGCCGCCGGGCTACGAGAACCGCGAATACCTGCTGGCGTTTACGGCGCTGTGCCTGGCGCGCACGGTGCTCGGGGGCATGGGGCTGGGCAATGAAACGCGCTACTTCGCGGCTCGGGACGACCGCGCGTGCGGCGTGCAGACGCTGCTGCAAGGCCTCATGATCGCCCTCCGCTGGCCCATGATGATCGGCTTCGCGGTGCTGGGCATCCTGCTGTTGGCCGGACGGCCGGCGCCTGAGCACCCGGGGGTCGCGGCGGCCGCTTTTGCGGAGCAGGTGATTCCGACTGTCCTATCCGAACGGCTGCCGCCCGTTCTGCGCGGTCTGGTGCTGGCGGCGCTGCTCGGCGCCATGATGTCCACGCTCGCCTGCACGCTCAACAGCGCGGCGGCTACCTGTGTGCGCGACCTTTACCAGCGGCTGTTGCGGCCCAGGGCCGGGCGCCGCGAGCTGATGGGCGCCTCCTACGCCGTGTCGCTTCTGCTGGCCGCGCTCAGCTTCTGGGTTGGGATCGGCGAGCCGAACCTGAACCGGTTCTGGGGGTGGCTGGCGATGGGGCTGACCGCCGGAAACTGCGGGCCCATGTTCCTGCGGCTTTACTGGTGGCGCTGCAATGCGGCAGGCGCGGCGGCGGGCATCCTCTGCGGCATGGCCGGCACGCTGGCGCAACGCCTGTGCTGCCCCGGCTGGACCGAGTGGGGCCAGTTCGCCGTGGCGGCGGGCTGCTCCCTGACGGGAACGGTGGCCGTTTCGATGCTGACCAAGCCTGTACCTAATATGGTCGCCGAGCGTTTCTTTCGCCTCACACGCCCTTTCGGCTTTTGGGGAAAATACGCCCGCCTGCTGAGCGACGAAGACCGGCGCGAACACCGGCGCGACCTGAGCGCCGTGCCGTTCGTCATGCTGGCGCAGATCACGCTCTTCCTTTTCTCTATGCAAGTCGTCCTGCGCGACACGGCAGGAGCGACGATTAGCGGCGCGCTCTGCGCGTGCGCGTCGTTTGCCGTCTGGAGGCTGTGGGGCCGCTATCTATAAGGCTATTTCGCGGTCCAGAGACCCTCATATGTTTCCAAGAATGGCCTCTGTGCCTTATTAAGTCACATTCACTAGCGCGACCCTTTAAAATAACGGTTGAAAAGTACCAAAAATGGTTTTATAATAATGTAGTTTGTGTGAAAAGGTGGTTGTGTTGGTAAGTGACGGATCCGGAGATAATGAAAATGACGAAAACAATACGTAGGCGCTGTGTGTTCAATGTGATTCTGCTGGCGGCGCTGCTGATCGGCCCGGCGTGGTCAGCCCGTGCGCAGAGCTACACCAACAAACTCGCAGGCAACTGGAACGCGGCAGCATCTTGGAGCTCCGGCATACCGCCCGTCGGCGGCGGGAGTAATGTCGCGGTTCTTTTTACAAATAGCGCGGCGGACGCCAGCGTCAACAATCTGACGGGGTCGTTCGCATTGAACAGCCTGACGTTCGCGGCGCCCAACACCGTCACCCTCACCGGCAACGGCTTGGTGTTCACCAACAGCGGCGCGTTGCTTCCGCAGGTGACACTGGACGTCGACAAGACCATGAGCATCGCCAACCCCCAGACCCTGGCAGCCAGCACCGGCTTCTACGTCAATCAGAACGTCCTGACGAATTCGGGTGCCATCGCCGGCGCAGGCGGTCTGACCAAGACAGGCGCGGGCACGCTCACGCTTACGGCTTTCAGCACCTATAGCGGCGGAACTACGGTCAGCGCGGGCACGCTCACGGCGACAGCGACCAACTCCCTCGGCGTCGGCGCGGTGACCAACAATGGCATCCTGAACCTTCCTGTGGGCTCCGGCAGCTATACGGCCCTGTCCGGCTCCGTTCCCGGAACCTTGGCAGGCTCGGGCACGAACAATGTCACGCAAGGCGTCGTTCTCAATGGTGATTCCTCCGCTTTTACGGGTGTCTGGAACCTCGGCATCGGGGCATTGCCCGGTTCGGGCTCCGGCGGCAAGACGACCATGAACGGCGCGGACAACAGCGCCCAGTTGGTCAACGTACTGAGCAACTCCACGCTCTACGTGTCCTCGTACGCGGCTAAGAATGCCGCCATTGTGCTGTACGGCGGAACACCGGGCGAAATCTATGGCCAGTTGCGGCTCGAAAGCGGTTCCATTTGGGCCGGCCCCGTCACCCTGGCGGGCCCCATCCTGGGCGTGATGAACGGTACGATCGGCTGCAACGGTTCGCATGTGGCCACGATCAGTGGCGCAATCGGGGAGATGAACGGTTCTTGGGGCCTTTCGAAGGCTGGCGGCGGTGCCAGCATCATCTATCTCTCCGCGAGCAACACCTATTCGGGTACGACTTTGCTCGTCGGTGGCTCTCTCACGATTACCAACGCTAACGGTACCATTCGGAACTCTTCCGGCATCGTTTTCAACGGCGGCAAAACCCTGTTGCTGGATAATACGGGCGTCAACAACAATGACCGTATCGCCAACAACGTGACCCTGAGCCTGGGCGGCGAGCTGAGCCTGGCGGGCAACGCGTCCGTGGATACGCTCGAGTCGTTCGGCAGCCTCGGCCTCGACACGGGCGACGCGACCGTCACCGTTCGTCAGGGCAATGCCGGGCGGGTGGCCACTCTGGCGGCCAGCGGGTTCTCGCGCGCGAACAACGCCACAGCCCTCGTGCGCGGCACCAGCTTGGGCCAACTGAATGCGGTCGTGGGCAAAATATCCCTAGCCAGCACCAGCGGGCTGACGCTCATCGGAGCCGGCGGCCAGCCAGCCGGCACGGGCACTTCCAAGACGCTGGGCATCGCCCCCTATCTGGTGGGTGATGCGACCTACAACGGTTCGGGTTCGAGCTTCGTCACCTACGACACGCTTTACGGGAGCCTGCGGCCGCTGGTGGCCAATGAATACAGCACGCTCACCGCCGGCTACACGACGCCGGGCACGCACGAGAACGTCAAGGCCTTCAACGGCACCCTTACAGCGGCCAGCCCTTCCGTGAACTCGCTGTTGTTCAGCGGCACTCAGGCGCTCAACGGCACGGGCGCGCTCACCGTGGACAGTGGCGCGGTTTCACTGCTGGCGAACAACGCTGCCTCCATCGGGAGCGGGTTCAGCGGCCTCACGTTAGGGAACAGCGAAGGCGTGCTCATTGTTTCTCAGAACACCCTGACCGTCAATCCGGCGATCAGCGTATCTGGTAACGGCGGTTGACCAAGGGCGGCGCGGGCACGCTGGTGCTCGCAGGCAGCAACACGTACAGCGGCGCGACGACCGTCAACGCCGGCAACTTGCAGCTTGGCAACGGCGGGGCCAGCGGCTCCATTGCCGGCAGCCTGACCTTGGCTGCCGGCGCGGCTAACGTGGGACTGCTCTATAATCGCACGGGGCAAGCCAGTGCTATCGGCGGCACGATCAATACCGTTCTCGGCGGCGGCGGCGGCGTGGTCAACCTGTTCGCGAACGGCGGATCGCTAGTGCTCAACGACGCCAACCTGCCGGCGGGTTTGACCAACACGTTTGGCACCTTGACCATCGCCAGTGGAGCCGGCCTAGTCCTCAACGGCGAGACCTCTTCAGTCAGCGTGTTCAACGCTTTGACCAGCACCGGCGGAAAGCTCACGCTGCAGAACGGCACCAATATTTTCAATGCCTTTTCTCCCGCCAGTGCATACGTCGATCAAACGGGAGGCACGGCCTTGCTGGGCAGCTATGCGAGCAATTTGAGCATGAACTACGGCTATTTTGGTTTGGCGGGGGGTTCTCTGATAAACGGCAACCTAGCCAACAGCTACGGCTACTGGCTATTCAGCAAGACCGGCGTGAGCGTGATGGATATGAGCGGCGGAATATTCACATGCGGCAGTGGCGGTGGCGGCGTATCTATGGTTCTGGCTGCTGGTTCGAGCGCCACGGGTGTGCTGTACCAAACCGGCGGAACACTCACCGTCCCAAAAAGCTCTGCCGCCCTCTTTATCATGTGTGAAGGTGCGCCCTACAGTCCCGCCCGTGCGGAAATGACGATCGCGGGCGGCACGGATACCATGGCGGGCGGGTCTCTCCTTTTTGCATATCAGAATCAAGGCGGCACGGCTATTCTCAATCTGAATGGGGGCTCCCTACAGGTTAAAGCGATCAGCCATGGCGTGTCGGGTAACGCCGCCAACAGCACGATCAATTTCAACGGTGGCACGCTGATCGCCAGCCAGGCCACCGCTTCCTTCATGGTGGCCTCGAACGCCTACATCTTCGCTAAAGGCGCGGCCATCGACGACGGAGGCTATGCCGTAACTGTCACGCAGCCGTTGGCGACCCCCTTCGGCCAGGGCGTCACAGCCCTGCCGTGGGGCGGCACGCTGACGGGCTACAGCGGCGCGCCGTACGTGTGCATTTCCGGAGGCGGCGGAACGGGCGCGACAGCGGTGGCGCTGTTCGACTTTGCCAGCGGCTCGGTCACCGGCGTCTTGACCACCTGCGCCGGCTCGGGTTATGCCAGTCCGCCCGCGGTCACGCTCCTTGGCGGAGGCACCTCTGATGCGGCGCTCGGCCTGTCTCTTATACACATCTGACGCTGCCGACGAATAGAGAGG
>CAYSXF010000059.1:0-11556 GCA_964434815.1 uncultured Lentisphaeraceae bacterium | reverse complement strand
GCATGCTGCTCGCCAGTGTCGCGGTCTCGGTGGTCGGACTTCTCGCCGCCTACCGCATCGCACCGACACCGGCCGCGAACCGGATTTCAAAGCCGTCTGTCTGGATCGTGCCAGACGCTGTCCGCGCCTTCCGCACGCTGCGGACGAACGTCTGGCTCAAACGCGCGGCGCTCGGAACGATCGCCTTCTCCGGCATTGCCGCGCTCTTCCAGCAGAGCCTGGTCGTTTACGCCCGCGACATCCTCGCGCTGTCGGTCGAGTCGAGCGGGTTCCTCTTTCTGCTCGTGGCCGTCGGCATCGCGCTGGGAGCGCTGCTCACAGGCCGTCTTTCCAAGCACACCGTCGAAGTCGGACTCATCCCCGTAGGCGCGGTGGGCATCGCCCTATCCATTGCCGGTCTTTGTGTCGCGCACAGTCACGCGGCTATCGCGATCCTGCTCGTTCTCTCAGGATTCGCTTCCGGCATGTGCATTGTTCCGCTCACCGCCTACGTGCAGAGCCAAGCGCCGGAGCACAACCGCGGCGAGGTTTTCGGCGCGATCGAGTTCTGGAGCTTCGCAGCGATGGTCGCGGCCTCGGGCGTGTTCTATGCCATGTTCGACGTGCTGCACCTGAACACGCGCCTCTGCATGCTGCTGACTGGTGTCTCAGGCGCTGTAGCCGCAGTCTGGGCACTTGTCCGGTTGCCTGACTACACGGTGCGTTTCCTGATCTCCCGGCTGACCCGCCTGCTCTATCGGGTCGAAGTGCGCGGCTTGGAGAATCTGCCGCGCGAGGGCGGCGCCCTGCTGGTCTCCAACCACATCGCCTATGGTGACGCTGTGATCATTCAGTCCGCCACGCAGCGTCCCATCCGCTACCTCATGTCGCGCGATATCTTCAAAAGCTGGGGCTGGTGCCGTCCGATCTTCATGATCACGGGCGCGATTCCCGTCCACACAAACGACGGTCCGCGCAAGCTGGTTGCATCGCTCGGCGCGGCCCGTGATATTCTGCAAGCAGGCGCATTGGTGGGCATCTTCCCGGAAGGCGAACTCACGCGAACTGGCACGATGCAGCCCTTCCATAAAGGATTTGAGAAGGTCGCCAAAGGCACGGACTGCCCGGTTATCCCCGTGCATCTGGACAACCTGTGGGGAAGCATCTTCAGCTTCCGCCACGGCGAACCGGGCTTCCGCTGGCCGCGAAGCCTGCCCCTTCGCGTCACCGTCCGCTTCGGCAAACCCCTGCCGCCGACCGTCACCGCCGAGGAAGCGAGGCTGGCGGTGGCAGAGCTTGGCGTTGAGACCGCAGTCGAACACGCAGCGCGCCCGGGCAACACGCTGCCCCACCGCATACTGAAACAGGCCCGCAACCAGTGGCGCCGACTTATCTTCAGCGACACGCTCGGACAGAAGGTCACGTACGGCCAGTTGCTCGCGGGCGCGGTGGCGCTCAACGCGCGCTTAGCACCCCAACTCGCGAGCGAGGCAAACATTGGCATCCTGCTGCCGCCGTCTGTCTCCGGTGCGCTCGCCAACGTTGCCATCACGCTGCAAGGCAAGACCGTCGTGAACTTGAATTGGACTGTCTCGGCCGACTCTTTCCGATCCGCTGTCGAGCAGAGCGGGCTGCGCCACATTGTGACCTCGCGCCGTTTTGTGGAGGCTGTGAGCTTGCCTGAAACAAGCGCCCGCCTGGTCTTTCTGGAAGAAGCACTGGCGGGACTGACGTTGCGTGAGAAGACCGTCGCCCTGCTTCGCGCCCGTTTCGCTCCGCTGCGCACGCTCGTCGCGAACGCTGTGCCGCGCCCATCGGACGTCGCGTGCATCATCTTTTCGTCGGGCTCGACAGGCACGCCCAAGGGTGTCCTTCTCAGCCACGCCAACCTGCTCTCCAATCTGGATGCGCTCGAGACCGTGGTGCCCGTCACGTGCAAGGACACGCTGTGCGCCACGCTGCCGCTTTTCCACTCGTTCGGCTATCTCGGCACGCTCTGGTGGCCTCTGCTTACGCGGATTCCGACCGTATTCCATGCCAATCCGCTACAGGCAGGTCACGTGATCAAGCTGATCCGCGACGCCCAGGCCACCACCATCCTGACCACGCCGACCCTGCTGCAAGCGTACATGCGCCGCGCTACGGTTTGTGACTTCGCAAGCCTGCGTCACGTGTTCACCGGCGGCGAGAAGCTGCCGGTTGCGCTCGCTGAGGCGTTTGAGCACACCTTTGGTCTTCGTCCATTGGAGGGTTACGGAAGCACAGAACTCTCCCCGGTCGTGTCCATGGCTCTCCCCAACCGCACGGCCGAAGGCTGCATCATCTGCGGCCACAAAACCGCTAGCGCCGGACGTCCGTTGCCGAACATCGCATGCAAGGTGGTCGATCCTGAAACTGGCATGCTTTTGCCCGTCAACACATCCGGACTACTCTTGGTCAAGGGCCCGAATGTCATGCAGGGCTATTTGAACAATCCCGTGAAAACAGCCGACGTATTGCGCAACGGCTGGTATAACACCGGCGACATCGCCCGCATCGACGAGGGCGGATTCCTTTTCCTGACCGACCGCCTGTCGCGCTTCAGCAAGATCGGCGGCGAAATGGTGCCCCACGGCGCGATTGAAGAGTCCCTGCAGCAGATCTGCGGCACCAACGAACCGTGCGTGGCAGTGGTCAGCACGCCCGATGACGCCAAGGGCGAGCACCTGGTCGTCTGCCACACTCCGCTGGCGGGTGACGCCGAGACGCTGTTCCAAGCGCTTCGGAGCAGTGGTCTCCCCAACCTTTGGTTACCGAGCCGCAACCATTTTATTGCTATTCCTAATATCCCCGTCCTCGGCACGGGCAAGATCGACTTCCGCGCCATCCGCACCTATGTTCAACAGGCTAAATGCGCGTAAACACGCGGTAAATCAGACTATGAAACATGCGCTTCTCATGTCCATCGCACCCTTGCTGCTGTTTGCCGGAGCAGGCTCTGCCTGCGCTAAAGAAACCGTCATTTTGATTCATGGGCTCAACCGCAGTCACAGTGCCATGTCGAAACTCGCAAAGGCACTGACCGCCTCGCACTACACGGTGATCAACTGCGATTACCCGTCGCGCAGCGCAGATGTCGAGACGCTTGCGACCAACCTGTTCGCGACGCTCGCGCCCCGGCTCGCATCAGCTTCCAAAGTCCATTTTGTCACCCACTCGATGGGAGGCATCCTGTTGCGCGCATACTTACAGCACCACACGCTCCCCAACCTCGGACGCGTCGTGATGCTCGGGCCGCCGAATGGCGGCAGCGAGGTAGTCGATAGGCTCGGCGACCTCAAACTGTTCCAGTGGATCAACGGGCCTGCGGGCAGGCAGCTTGGTACAGGAGTTGAGAGTCTTCCGCTGCAACTGAACTCCCCTACATTCGAGCTCGGCGTGATCGCTGGCGACCGCAGCGTCAATCCGATTCTCTCGCTGCTGATTCCGGGACGCGACGACGGCAAGGTGTCTGTCGACCGCGCAAAAACGAAGGGAATGCGCGACTTTGTTTGCCTGCACGTCACGCACACATTTATGCCATGGAACCGTCAGGTCATTTTTCAAACCCAACACTTTCTGAAAACAGGATGCTTTCAGAAGAAGACATCAACGAATGACCTCGCGAGCCCCCTTCACCGCTTCGCAGATTATTCGAATATCCGTTTGCGGGGATCGATGAAGCTCCAGCACACGGCACCCATGAGAAACAGGCCGCCCATGACGTAGAGCGGGATGTTCCAGTCGCCGTAGCGATGCAGCAGCCACGTCACCAGCAGCGGGCTGATGACAGAGCTGAGCGCGCCGGAGGTGTTCATGGCGGCGCTCACCACGCCGGCATGGTTGCCCCCGATGTCGAGGCAGGTGCTCCAGGCGGAGCCCAGAACGAACATGCTCGCAGCCACGGCCAGCGCGATCAGCGTCGCGACCAGCATCGGCTGATGCCCCAAGCCCGCGAGAATCATCGCTCCGCCCGCCAGCGTATAGGCGCAAGCGCCGACCGCGCAGCGTCCGACACGCAGCCCGAACCGCTTGGTTACAACATCGGTCGTCACGCCGCCGAAAAGATCGCCCGCCACACTCAGGATCAGAGGCAATCCGGCAAAGAGGCCGAGCTGAATCGTTTCGAAATGGTGCTTCTCCTTCAGGAAGGTCGGCAGCCACGTGATGCAGAAATAGAAAGCGAAACTGTTCGGGAAATACATGAGGCACAGGGGCAGCGTGTTGCGGTGGCCGAACAGCCGCTTCCAGTAGGCCCAGCCTTCGTGATGGCCGCTGTCAGGCGCGCGGCCAGCGACGATCAGCTTCAATTCTTCCGGACCCACTTGGCGGTGTTCGCTCGGATCGTTACGGAACCAGAGATACCACACGGTCGCCCAAACGAGGCCTGTGAGTCCAAAGAGCAGGAACACCATGCGCCACGGCAGGTGCAGAGACTGTGTCAGCCACACGACCAGCAGCGGAGTGAGTCCGCCAGCCAAATGCGCGCCGCTGAAGAAGACTCCCTGAACGGTGCCGCGCTCGGATTTCGGAATCCAGCGGGAAAAGGTCCGAGCCACAGACGGCCACGCGCCGGCCTCGCCGATGCCGAACAGAAAACGCGTCACCAGCATCGACGTGAAGCTGAACGCGGCGGCAGTTGCCATCGTGAAGGCCGACCACCAAACGACGATCCTCGTCATCACGTGGCGAGTCCCTCGACGGTCGGCCCACCACGCCGTCGGAATTTCAAAGCACGCGTAAGCGAGAGCAAAAGCGCTGTAAATCAGGCTCATCTGCTCTTTGCTCAACTGAAGGTCCTTCATGATATTGGGGGCCAGAGTGGCGATGCAGGCGCGGTCCAGATACGTGACCATAGCGAGCAGCACGGCCATCGACACTACTTTGTAACGCACGTGCGTGGTGAAGCCCGCGGAATTTGTCAGTTCATCATTTGTTATCATAATTGTTGCTCTCAGGCTTCGAGCCACTACAAGGTCACCCCTCTATAAACAGTGTCACTAGCGTACCTGATGACATGTCAAAGCGTCCAGCGGATTCCGATCAGAGCCGTCCGTCATTCATACCGTCCGTACGTCTGGCACGCGCGGACCATTTCAACGAAGTTCTCGGCCTTGCAGGAAGAGTGGATGCTGTTAGACGACATGAGAATATAGCCGCCGCCCTTGCCGCCGTCCGCAATGGCCTGACGCACGGCTGCGGCAACCTCTTCGCGCGTGCCGAAAGGCAGGAGTTGGCCGCAGTCGATGTTACCCGTGAGGCAAACCCTGTCCCCCACCCGCCGTTTGACCTCTGAGAGGGACATGCCCGCGGCCGGCTCGATCGGATTGATTCCGTCCGGCCCTGCGGCGACAATCATATCCAGCAGCGGATAGAGATTCCCGTCGCTGTGTTTGATCACCTTGGCGCCCTCCGCATGAACCGCGTCGATCATCTTTTTCAAGCGCGGCAGCACAAAGCGCCGGAAGTGTTCAGGGCTGAACATCGGCCCGCGGTTGTCCGCGTAGTCGTCGCCCAGAATGATCACCTCCGCGCCGGCGCGGATTGCGTTGCGCACGACCGTGATGTTGACGGCCAGCACTTTGTCCATCACAAGATCGACCAACTCGGGCTCAAGCAGAAAGTTGGCAAGCAGATTATCAATGCCCATCAGGTACGCCGACCACATGAAGGCTGCGCGGTGGTGAAAGCAGATGGCGCGCTTTCCTTTATAGCGTGCGACGAGACCGGGCAGTTTGCCCAAGCGTCCGGGCGCATCGGGATCAGGCGGCACATAAGCCGCGGCGTCGTCTGCGGTCACAATGGGGCCGTTCAGCGGATGCGCGACCGCTTCGGGTCCCGGCCTGTAGCGAACGCCCCATTCATCGGTATAGGTGCCGTCGGCGTGCTCCGAGATCCGACGGAACTCCGCGCCGCACCCCACGCCGTCCATGCCGAGTTGATCCATCGCATCTGATACGTCCGCACAGCCTGGCACCGCTTCTCGCGCCACCTTCTCGTCCACGACGAATTCCAGCACCGGCACCCGGTCCGGCTGTTGCAAGGAAAGTGCCGCCTGCACACGCTCAACCGAGTTCATAACGTTTTCTCATCATCGGTTTTCTCAACATTTGATGGGCATTATGGTATACCTACTTAGGTCAGTCAACCGTATTTTAGAGCGATTGACACAAATGTTATGTCTTTGATATATTGACTCAAAGGAATTATCATGGCCAACTACTCAGCAAAGAAAACGCCGGAACCTTCAGAGGCGGAGAATACGCTGTCGCGCCGGGTTTACAACGTGCTGCGGGACGATATCCTTGCTGGCCGCCTAAAGCCTGGCGAGCGATTGGTGCGCAAGACACTGGCCTCGCGGCTCGGGGTCAGCACCATCCCCGTGATCGAAGCGCTGTACATGTTGGAGATTGATGGGTATGTGGAGAACCGCGCGCTGTGCGGCTGCCGCGTGCGCACGCTGACGATCGAGGAGGTCGACGACGACCTGATGCTGCGCGAAGCGCTGGAGTGTCAGTCTGCCCGTCTGTGCGCGGAGAAAGCCACGGCGGAGAGCATTGACCGGCTGATGAAACGCGCCGTGCAGGTCGACCGCTTCATCCGCGCGGACACGCCTGATCCTTCGCTAGGCAACCAGATTCACCTCGAATTCCATTTGGAGTTGGGGAAGCTGAGCGGGCACGCGATTTTCAGCGACTTGCTCAAGCGGGTCTGGTTCCAGCGCTATATGAGCCTCAACAGCCTGAAGGCGATCCGCTTCCATCCGATTCCAGACGGATGGCACCAGATCCTTGTGCGCAAGATTTCCAAAGGCGACCCCGACGAGGCTGAGCGTGCCATGCGCGAGCATGTGCGATACGGCCGCAAGGACGACCGTGATGCGCTGGAGTTCTACCTCAAAGAATCACGCGTGACCAAGCAGACAAAGGACTGAAGGCGGCAATAATCACATGCGCAACCCGTTAATGACGAACATGAATGTGAGCGCCGTATACTCAGTCTTTTCGGTTTTTTTATCCTCGATCCTTTTGTCCTCACTTGCCCGTGCCGCTGAGATCGGCTGCGTCTATCCGGCAGGCGGCGCTCCCGGCACCACGTTCGACGTTTCGGTGCGTGGCCAAGGGTTGCGTATGGCCAGCGGAGCGCTCATCTCCGGAGGCGGCGTGGAGACTGCGGTTCTTGAGGTAATTCCGCTCAATCCAGCGATGCCCGGCTCGCGGCTTATCGTTCCGCACCTCCAGGACGAGGTTCGCCTGCGCGTGACCATCGACCCCAACTCAGCGCCTGGCCCACGCGACTTCCGCCTGGTTTGCAGCAACGAGTTCACCACGCCTCTTGCATTCTATGTCGGGCGCTATGCGGAGGTGACCGAGAGCGAGCCTAACAATGCTGCGACGAACGGGCGGTCCCTTCCGAGCTTGCCGGTGTGCGTCAACGGACGGATCACCGTGCAGACGGCCGACGCGTTCCGCTTTCACGCCAGCAAGGGGCAGACGCTCGTAGCCCAAGTCCAGGGACGCGCCTTGTTCCCCTACCTTGTTGACACCAAGCCCGGCTGGTTTCAGCCGCTGCTCACGCTCTTCGACAGCCAGGGGCTCGAGATCGCGCATGCGGACAGCTTCCGTTTCGACTCCGACCCGATCCTCGTTTTTACAGCTCCGGCCACAAGCGAGTATGTCCTGCAACTTCGCGATGCCTTCAGCCGCGGACGGGATGATTTCGTGTACCGGCTTACTCTCGGTGAACTTCCGCTTGTCACAGGCTTCTTCCCGATGGGCGGCAGAAAAGGCGACAACCTGAATGTCACGCTCGAAGGCGTCAACCTGCCGCCGCAGAAAGTGCGCATATTCAGCAGCAACAAAACATCCGATGTCTGCCTGCAGGCTCTCACCGATGGCAAGCTCTTCTTCCCCCCTCTCCGGTTCGACCTCGACTCCTTGCCAGAATGCTACGAAACTGAGGCCGTCGGCGAACGCGACCAAGCGGCACAGAGCGTGCCGTTTCCCGTCATTGTTAACGGCACGATTGATAAGCCCGGCGACATTGACGCGTTCCGCTTCGAAGGAAAAGCAGGCCAGCGCATCGCAATCGAGACGCGGGCGCGCCAGCTCGGCTCGCCGCTCGACACGGTCATCGCCCTCGCCGACAGCCGCGGCAAAATTCTGGTCACGCACGACGATCCGACCAACGTTTTCACCGGCCTGCTGACCGATCCCCGCGATTCAGCGCTCACGATGCGCCTTCCAGCCGATGACACCTATGAAGTCCGGGTGAGCGACAAACGGGGCAATGGCGGCCACGAGTACCATTACCGCTTGCGTATCAGCGAGCCGCGTCCAGACTTCGAGCTTTGGGTCACGCCCTCCACGCTGAGCATCCCTCTGGGCGGGACTGTGCGGGCCAACGTCCACGTCCGCCGCATCGACGGCTTCTCTGGGCCGATCTCACTCCAACTCAACAACCCGCCGCTGGGCATTAGTTGCGATGCCGCTTGTATTTCCTCTAACGCGACCGAAGGTGTGCTCACGCTCAGAACATCCTCCTCGACCAAGCGCCTGCCACAAGCGCCTTTTGAACTGACCCTCAGCGGTATCGCGACCAACGGCGCGATCATTCTGCGCCAAACGGCGATACCGGCTCACCGCGGGTTTCAAGTCTCATCGTTCAACCACCTCGTGCAGGATCAGACGTGGATGGCAGAAGTTGACACAGAGCCGCACGGCATCGAGTTGCCGATCATCCTGCCGCCGCAGACTGCACATATCCGGGCCGCAGCCAAGCAGCCTTTCACCGTGACCGTCTCCAGCGGCAAAGCGAAAGCCATTGCGGCTTACGTCAGCGTCCAAGTGGTCGAACCCGCGAACGGATTCATCGTCAGCAAAGTCAGCAACGGCGACGCGCCGGGTGACCTGGCCGTGACGCTGGTCTGCGCGACAGGCAAAAACACACCGCCAAAGAACGGCAACCTGATTCTCAGCGTCAGCCGCAAAAGCCAAAAATTTAAGCTGGCCAACCGCCCTCCAATTGTCATGCAGACTACGTCCACGCCGTATGCGGTCGAATAACGAGCGGCGAGCGATTTAACTCAGCCCGTTCCGGTCTTAAAGCCAGACTTCAGGGGAGGCATCGCTGGGCATGCGCCAGTCGCCGCGCGGCGAGAGGTTGATCGAACCAACCTTAGGCCCGTCAGGCAGGCAGGAGCGCTTGAATTGCTGGCTGAAGAACCGTTTGAAAAACAGCTTGAGCCAGCCGTCGATCTCGGAGGCGCTGTAGGTATCCTTGAAGGCGATTCCCGCCAGAAAACGGATCTTCTCAACGGGCGCGCCGCAGCGCACAAAGTGGTAGAGAAAGAAATCGTGCAACTCATAGGGGCCGATAACGGACTCGGTCTTCTGAGAGATTTGGCCCTCTTTGTCCGGCGGCAGCAGCTCCGGTGAAACCGGCGTCGCCAGGATGTCCGTGAGCGCCGCGGAGGTCAGCACGTTCGCACGATGCTCCGCAACCCAGTTCACCAGATAGCGCACCAGCGTTTTGGGCACTCCGCTGTTGACGCCGTACATGCTCATGTGGTCGCCGTTATAGGTGCACCACCCGAGCGCCAGCTCAGAAAGGTCGCCCGTGCCCACGACGAGCGCGCCAAGCATGTTAGCGCGATTCATCAGAAGCTGCGTGCGCTCGCGCGCCTGTGTGTTCTCGTACGCAACGTCGTGTTCCTTCCCGGAGTGTCCAAGATCGGACAGGTGCTGTGCGCAGGCCGCTGTGATATCAATTTGCTCTAGCGACACGGCGAGGCCTTTGCACAGGCGCACGGAGTTCTCCAGCGTGCGCGCGGAGGTGCCGAAGCCCGGCATCGTAATGGCGTGGATGCCCGCGCGATCGAATCCTGAGCGCTCGAACGCCTCACAGATAACCAGAAGTGCCAGCGCCGAATCGAGCCCGCCTGAAAGCCCTACGACCACCTTGCGGCAGTCGGCATGCAACAGCCGCGTGGCGAGCCCCGTGCTTTGGATCGCGAAGATCTCTTCGCAGCGGCGGTTGCGAGCCGATTCGTCGGAAGGCACGAAGGGCCGCTGCTCAATGGTTCGCATGAGGCCAGAGCAGGCGGGAACCTCATCGGCCTCATCGTACACCACCTTGCGCACGGGCTCAGCTTGCGCCGCGCAAAGCTCAAACGATTTGTTCTGCCTGCGTTCAAATTTGAGAAAGGCGAGATCGATGTCCGCCAGCAACAGGTTAGGCTCACGCTCGAAACGCGTGTTTTCGGCCAGCATGCGCCCGTTCTCGGCGATCATCGCGTGGCCGCCGAAAACCAAGTCCGTGCTCGATTCGCCCGGCCCCGCCCCTGCATACACGTAAGCAGCCAAGCATCGGGCGGACTGCTGCATCACCAAATCGCGGCGATACTCGTATTTGCCTACCAGCTCGTTGCTCGCAGAGAGGTTGCACAGGACCGTCGCGCCGCTCAAGGCCTGCCGCGTGCAGGGCGGCAAGGGGCTCCACAAATCCTCGCAGATTTCGACTCCCACAGAAAAGTCCGCGACGCCAAGCGACTGGAAAACCAGATCGGTTCCGAATGGAACTTCTTCGTCACAAATTCTCACTGTCTTGGACTGCGCGCTGACCGACGAAGAGAACCAGCGCTGCTCGTAGAATTCGCGCGTGTTGGGCAGATGCGTCTTCGGCACGACACCCAGAATATTGCCCTGCCGGCAGACCACCGCGCAGTTGAAGAGCATTCCGTCTAGCCGCACGGGAAGCCCTAAAATAAAGATCGTGTCACACTGCCAGATCTTTTTGAGAAAACAGGAAAGGCCTTTTTCAGCCGCATCCAACAGTGCGGGCTGGAAGAAAAGATCACCGCACGTGTAGCCCGTGATGCACAGCTCAGGAAAAACGAGCACATCTGCGCCAGCATCGGCGGCTTTCTTTGCGAGAAGGGTCAGGGACGCGATGTTTCCGGCCGCAGCCCCTGGACATACAAGAGGAATAGCCGCACCCACTCTGCAATAGCCAAATTGCTTGTGCATGCGCTATTCCCTTGTCGTTACAGACATCCTTACGGCGCACTACAAACAGGAAGGCCCTGTCTGTAGTGCCCCATCAGGTGAGTTCTTTTACCGGATGAACAGCATCTCTTGATAGGTCGGCAACGTCCACAGGTCATCGGCGCACACGCGCTCGAGCGCGTCGGCGACCTTGCGGGTCTCGACCATCACAGGGATGACGGTTCCGATCAGGTAGCGGCACTGCTGCCCGTGCGACAGGCCATCCGGAACCTTCACAACTTCCTCCAACAGTTGCATCGCCTTCTGCAACTCGCCGAGGAGCGTGTCCACTTCATCGAGCGTCGTCGTGCAGCCGGACTTGCCCATCGCCACCAGCGAAGAGGCCGTCTGCGCCAGCAACTGCTGATACTTCACGCCGGACGGGAAGATCATCGTGCGGGCCATGGTCAGGCACAGCCGAGCCTCGATCAGGACGTCCTTGACGTACTTTTCCTGATAGATCTCGAACTGTCTCTTATACACATCTCCGAGCCCACGAGACAGGCAGAAATCT
>CAYSXF010000058.1:0-11681 GCA_964434815.1 uncultured Lentisphaeraceae bacterium | reverse complement strand
GTGGGCTCGGAGATGTGTATAAGAGACAGATCGTGCTCGTCACCGTGATGTTGTCGCTCAGCCCCGGCACGCCCGGACGCAGGCAGCAGACGCCGCGCACGTTGAGCTGCACCTTGACGCCCGCCTGTGACGCCCGGTAGAGGTGCTCGATCATTTCCGTGTCGGTGAGCGTGTTCACTTTGATCGTGGCGACGGCCTTTTCGCCGGTTTTCGCTCGGGCGGTCTCAACATCAATCAGCTCGAGCAAGGCGCTGCGGAGGTTGAAAGGGGACATGCGCAACTGGTGCAGCTCCTGGGGCTGCGAATAGCCCGCCACCGCGTTGAAGAACGCAGCCGCATCGCGGCCGAGTTCCGCGTCGCATGTGAAATAGCCGAGGTCGCTGTAGAGCCGCGCCGTCGTCTCGTTGTAGTTGCCGGTCCCGAAATGCATATAGCGAACGATGCCTTGCGGTTCGCGTCTCACGACGAGGCAGACCTTGGCGTGGGTCTTCAAGTTGCGCACGCCATAGATCACCTCCACGCCCGCCTGCTCCAACCGCTGCGCCTGCGTGATGTTGCGCGCCTCGTCGAAACGCGCCTTGAGTTCGATCAGCACGGTCACATGCTTGCCGGACTGTGCGGCGCGGATCAGCGCCTCCACGATGGCGCTGCTCCGGGCCGTCCGGTAAAGCACCTGCTTGATCGCGAGAACGGCCGGATCGGCGGCGGCGTCCTCAACAAATTTGACCACCGGGTCGAAACTCTCATACGGCAGGTGCAGAAGGATGCTCTGCTTTGCGAGCTGAGGAAACATGCTCTCCTTGAGGTCGACCAGCGGCGAGGGCTGCGGCTGCCACGGCGGATTCTTCAGTTCATCGAAGCCCTCGGCCGAGGTCACTTTCATGAATGCGCTCAGATCCAGCGGCCCGTCGACCGGATAGATGTCGTTGCGGTCCAGCTCGAAGAGCCGCGTCAGAAAGGCCGTGAGCGGCCTCGAGGCCTGACGGCCGACCTCCATGCGGATATACGCCGTCTCGCTGCGTTCGTCGAGCAGCTCCTGCATCCCTGTCATCAGGTCGGGAGCGAGATCTTCGCGCAGCTCGATGTCGGCGTTGCGCGTGACGCGAAACGGCACGCACTCGCGCACCTCGCAGCCGTCGAACCAGCGGCCGATCCACTCGGCGACCGCATCCTCCAGCAACACGAAGACGACACCCGTCGGCGAAGGCAGCCGGATGAACCGGCTCACGTTCGGCCCCAGAGGCAGCAGGGCAAAGCGCTCCTCCTCCGAACCTTCGGCCGGCGCGAGCCGCACCGCCATATGCAACAGCAGGTTGGCCGGGCGGTAGGGCCGACCCTCGACCAGCGAGACCGGCGTCAGAATCGACAGGACGTCGTCCTCAAAGATACGCATCAGAATCGTGCGCTGTGTTTCACTGAGGGTGGCGATTGACAGGATCTGGAATGCTTGGCCGGATAGCTCCGCTCTCACTTTTTTATACAGGCCGGATTGGTCTAGCGCCATCTTCCGGATGCGGCGCGTGACCGCATAGAACTGTTGGCGCGGCGTCAGGCCAGCGATATCGCGCGTCAGATGGCCCTCCGCCATCAGCAGCTTGAGACCCCCCACGCGCACCATGTAGAACTCGTCGAGGTTGGAGGCCGTGATCGCCAGGAACTTGAGTCGCTCCAGCAGCGGGTTGGCCTCGTTCAGACCTTCGTCCAGCACGCGCTGGTTGAAAGCGAGCCAGCTCAGCTCGCGGTTGAAGAAATGTTCGGTTGTGATTTTCATAGGTGAGCCTGAAGGGTTGGTGAGGTTCAGCGGCGGGGTGTGGTGCAACAGCTACGGATTGCGTATCAGGCAGCGCCGCCCGTAAATCTGCTCGAAAAGTTCGCCTTTTTCAGCGAGCGCAAGCTGCTCCGCGCTGATGTCCACGGGCTGCGCCGGGATGCACGTCAGCAGCTCATCCTGCAGGTCGAAGCGGACCTCGCCGAGGCTCTGGTCATGCACGCGGTCGAACGCATCGGCGACGCGGAGCAGGGCGGCCAGCTTGCAGACCACCAGGCGCTCATCGTGCGGAAGCGCCATGTATTCCGGATGGGTCGGCTGCGGCACGGCCTTGCGATGGTAGCGCGCCACCAGACCGATGAGGTTGATGACGTTGGCGTTCAGCCCCGGAAACTCCGTGTGCTGGATGATGTACATCGAGTGCTTATGGTGGCCGCGCGTGTTGATGAACACGCCGATGTCGTGCAACACAGCCGCGACTTCGAGGATGAGGCGGTGCAGCGGCGAGCAGCGGTGCTCGGCTTGCAGCAGGTCGAAAAGGCGCGTGGCGAGCCGCGCAACGTAGCGCGCGTGAAACACGTCGTGCCGGTACTTCAGCCCCGTCTGTTCGGCGATGCGCAAGATGTGGCGGCTCATGCTTTTGTCCCACACCAATCCTTCGACCGCCTCGATGACCAGCCCGTCGCAGAACGACATGCCGCCGATATAGACCGCGGCAAGCTTGAGCGCCTTCGCAGTGCGCAACGCGATCATCAGCGCCGGCCCAAGCGTTTCGGCGTCCGGATACGCGAGCTGGTAGATCCGCGCCAACTCTTCGATCGGCTGCTCGATCACCTGGCTCACCAGCTTGGAGAGCGCAGACACCGGGATCTTCGCGAGGCCTTCCTCTTTCCACTCCGTCAGGATGCGCGCCGCCGCGAAGCGCATCTCGCGGCCCAGCAGCACCAGTTTGAGCGTGTCCAGATTCCGGATGTTCTGCGAGAGGTTCAGCTCCATCTCTTTGGCCCGGCCCTCGGCCACATCGGTCATGCGCCGGTCGGGGATGCCCGACTCCTGCAACTGGTGGCGGATGCGCAGCGAGCCGTTGTTGTAGGTCTGCGCGAAGCGGATCTCGCGGTGATCCATATAGAGCACTTCGGTGGTCAGGCCGCCGATTTCCATGACGCAATAAGCGGCTTTGTCGGCATTCTTGTCCTTGGCCAGCACCGGCTGGATCGCCAAGTGGTGGTAGTAGCCGACCTCGCTGATGTCCAGCACGTTCACGCGGACGCCGGTCGCCACGGAAAGGCGGTCGATGAACGCGTCGCAGTTCTCCGCCTCGCGCACGGCCGCAGTCGCGGTCACGTTCACGGACTCCAGCGGAATGGCGTATTCGCTGAGCAGGTTCTGGTAGCTGCGGAGAATGGACACGCACTTTTCGATGGTGGCGTTGCTGATCCGCCTGGAGGCCACCACCTCGCGCCCGATCGCCACCGACTGCACGACGCGCTCCAAAATAGAGAAAGCGCCCCCGCCCTTGCCCTCCGCGATGGTCATGCGGATGAAGGTAGAGCCGATGTCCATCACGCCCACCGGCCGATTACTCTCGATCGCTTTCTTTTCCTTCTTTTCGGGCATGTCCGAAGCCTCTTCTTTTTTTTGCATCATCATGGGGAAGTACGATAAATGACGCCTGTTAGACTAATGTTAGCGCGTTACGTCCCGATGTGTCAAAAACAGATTGTGTTATGACACGCGCGGAACGTACACTATTGCTTATGGATCGCTTAACACCCGAGCAGCGGCACAGGTGCATGTCGCACATCCGCAGCAAGGACACGGAGCCCGAGTGGGCCGTGCGCCGGATGGTCCACGCGATGGGCTTCCGCTACCGGCTGCATGCGACGTCCCTGCCTGGTAAGCCGGACCTCGTGCTGCCGCGCCACCGCAAGATCATCTTCGTCCACGGCTGTTTCTGGCACGGCCACGGCTGCCGCGTCGGCGGGCGCGCGCCAGCCACCCGCACGCGCTTCTGGAAGGATAAGTTCGCGAAGAACGTCCAGCGAGACCAGCAGCATCTGCGCAGCCTGTGGCAGGCCGGGTGGCAGGTGCTGGTGGTGTGGGAGTGCGAAACGAAAGATCCCGCCAGGCTACACACGATTCTCGCCGCGTTTCTTGCGCCCTCGACGGGCACGGCCAACTATGACCTCGCCGACCAGCACGCGCTTTACGGGCAGGCGGCGGAGACGCCGGAGGAGCATGGGGCTTACCGCTCGCAATCACGGTAGGGAAGCCTCCCCGAGGCATCCGCAGCAGCACAGCGAACAGACTGGCGGGCGCCTCGGGGAGGCGCCCCTACCGACAATACAACAGCGGCTACACAAATAAATAAACTGCTCTAACGCCCCGCTCCTACTGTACCCGCAGCAAGGTGCCCGACTTGTCGTGCAACACGGTGAGGATGCCTGTTCCTGTGAAATACGTATCGTTCTTGATAGCTGCGGCACTGCTGGTCGAGCCGTAGGTTCCCGCGCGTTTCTGCACACTGCCTAAGAAGAGCGTGCCAACAGCTTCGTTCACTCCGGACGCCAGACTGACCTTCGCGGTGCCGCCGTTCGCAATGCTGAGCATCGCGGAGTCGGCAATAGTCACCGAGTTCGATAAGGCCAGCGTGCCCGTGCCGCCCACGACGATGTTGGTGCTGTTGTTGCCGAAGGTGCCGTCGCGGGCCACGGTCAGGGTGCCGTTGCTCACGACGAAGCTGCCCGTGGTCGAGGTCGCCGCGTTGGTGAGCGTCAGGTTGCCCGCGCCCAGCTTCAGGAGGCTAACCGCGCCTGTGAATCTGCCGTCGAAAATCGTGTCCACGCTCTGGTTCACCGTCAGCAGCGCCGGCGTGTCGCTCATGACGATGCGCAGTCCGGGAACCGACGCTCCGATGTACAGCTTGCTCACCGTTTGGTTAAAGCCGTTCAGGTTGAACGTGCCGCCTGGCCCGTAGGAGCCGACGCCCAACCCCAAAAACGCCGTGGCCGGCATCGCATTCGCGACTTGGCAGCGGATTCCGCCGCCCGCGCAGATCGTGTCAGCCCAGTTGTTGCCGGACACCGCCAGGACGGAGATGCCTCCCGAATCGCTCCAGAACGTGCGCGCGCTGAGATTGAGCGGCTTATCTTTGAAGGTGATGACCGAGCCTGAGTTCACGACGAAGAGACCGTTGTTGTCCGCCGTCACGCCGCCCGCAATCACCAGCGGCCCGTTGTAGCCTTGGATGCGAACTTGGCTGTAGCAGGAGAGCGGGCCCGTGATGACGTTGCTGCCGCTTCCCACAATGAGCGTGCCGTTGTTGTTCTTCTCTCCGTTGAGCACCAGCGGCTCCGCCAGCGTCAAGTTGCCGTTGAGCACGAGGCGCCCGCCTGTGCTGCCGTTGATCACCGTGTTGCCGTTGGTGCTGCCCAGCGCCTGCGAATGATAGATGTTGACGTCGCCCTCGTTGATGGTCAACGTCCCATCGAACGTGTTGCTGCCCGTCAGCCCGAGCGGCCCAAAACCGATCTTCGTGATATTGCACGGCAGGAAACCTTCGTCGATCACGCCGGTCATGTTCAGGGATGCCACGCTGGGATTCGTCGCCACATTCCACGTCTGGTGATCGGTCAGCATCACGTCCTCGGCAATGGCATAGGTGCGGGCGGTCGTGGTCGGCACCGACGCCGTGATGCCACCCGCGCCGTTCGAGATCACGCCCGCGCCCGCGGCCAGCGTGAACGCGCCGTCGCGGTTGAAGGTGATGCCGTACAGGCTCACCGCCGTGTCGACGGTGGCCGTTGCGCCTCCGGTGCCGAAGACCGCATACGTGTTGCCGTCGAACGCCGGCAACACATCGCCGACCCAGTTTGTGGCGCTGCTCATGAAGGTGTCCGCGCCCCCCGCGTCCCAGGTGACGCTCGTCGGGGTGATCGGCGGGTTGCTGTTCACGTAGACCATGCCCGCGCCGCTGAAGTGCGCGTCGTCGGCGATCATCGCGCCGCTCGCCGTTGTTCCGTAATAGCCGCGCTTTTGCTGCACGCCGTTCAGGAACAGCTTATCGATGGTTTCCGTGAGGCCGCCCGACACCCACACCTTCGCGCCGTCCGCGATGCTGAGCGACGCCGCATCCGCAATCACGGCTGCGGTCCGCAGCTCCAAGGTGCCGCCCGCCACCGCCACGTTGGTGCTGCTGCCGAGGCTGGCCCCGGAGGCAACGGTCAACGTGCCGTTGCTGACCGTGATGTTGCCAGTCGTTGCGCTGGGGCAGTTGCTCAGCGTCAGCGAGCCCGCGCCGGCCTTGACGAGGCTGAGCGCGCCGGCCAGCCGCCCGTTGAAGACAGTCGCGACGCTTTGGTCAACGACCAGGGTTGCTGCGGTCGCGCTCGTTAGGACGTTCGTGAGAAACGAAAGCGTCGTGCTGCCGGAGAGCTGGCTGACCGACTGGTTCCGCCCGTTGAGGTCGAAAGTGGAGGTGACGACCGAGTACCAGCCGGTCGCGCACGAGAAGGCGAGCCCGACCTGCGGCATCAGCGAGCCGGCGGCGCCGAGCTTGAGCGTGCCGTTGACAAGCGTGATGCGCCCGGTAAAGGTGTTTGCGTTGTTCAGCGTCCACGTGCCCGCGTCCGACTTGGTGATCGCGCTGGCGGCACCCCTCGAGATCACGCCGCCGACCGTGCCGCTCCCGCCGCCGCGCAGGTAAAGCGTGTAGCTGCTGAGATCGACCGGGCTGTTCAGCGTGACGGCGTCGCCGCTGTTCGGCATGCCCGCGAAAATCGGCGAATTCGCGAAGAGACTGATCGGATTCGTCTGGGTGGTCGTATTGAAAAAGAGCAGGCCACCGGGGTTCGTGAAGCCCGTGCCAAGGGTACCGCCATACAAGCTGACGGGGCCGGTTCCCATGGCGCCGCTGGCATAGATGTTGACCTTGCTCCAGTCGCTGTCATTGGCGCGGATCGTCAGGCCGCCTGAAAAGCTGTTGGCGCTGCTTCTCAAATCCATTCCGCCGGAGGCTGTACTCTTATCGATGGCGCCCCCGCCCGTGATGACCCCGTTGAGGTTAACGCCGTAGGTGCCGATCTCCGCGTAGAGCGTTGTGCCGGCGGGGATATCGATGGCGTTGTTGATCACGCAGGTGGCATTTCTAGCCAGGTAGATGCGCGGCTGCGTCGCGCCGTTGGCAACATATTGAAGCTGGTTGCTGCTGATGGTAAAGGCGGAAGTTTGTGCACTTCCTATGAACTCCAGACGGTTCAACACGAAAGGGTTCGCGATGTCCTGCGCCGGCGTGAGGCGAGTCGCGCCATCAAATTGCACAATGGTGTTGCTCGCGCTCAGCGGCGCGGCCGTGTCCGTGGTCCAGTTGGTCACTGAGCTCCAGTTGTTGTCGGCTCCGCCGCCGTCCCACGTATACGTCGTCGCGCTGACAACCGCCGTTGCGGAAACCATCATCAGACTCACCAGCATGCGCTTCATTTTCACAGTCACCTCGTTCATTCGCGTGTCCGCGTGACACGGGCGGCCCGCCCGTGCTTGTTCTTCCTGCCCATACGCTTGGTTTGACATGAAACGGTAGGGCGGATTCGCCGAACCCGCCGCGGACGCCTCGGGGAGGCGTCCCTACCGTCTGTTACCCTACTGTACTCTCATCATCGTCCCCGACTTGTCGTGCAGAACCGTCAGGATGCCGCTCCCCGAGAAGTGCTCGTTGTCGATGAAATACGCGCCGCTGCCGCTCGCGCCGTATGTACCGCGGCTCTTCCGCGAGCCACCCAGGAAGAGCCAGCCCACGGTATCGTTCACGCTGGCGGCCAGATTCACTTTCGCAGCGCCGCCGTTCTCGATGTTGAGCGTCGCGGTATTGGTGATGGCGGTGGAGACTTGCAGCGTCAGCGTGTTCGTGCCCGTGGCTGCGGCCGTTACCATAATGTTGGTGCTGTTGCCGAGATTGGAGCCGGCGGACACCACCAGCGTGCCATTGCTGACTGTGATATTACCCGTGGTGGTGGAGATCGAGTTCGTCAAAATCAGGGTGCCTGTGCCCGCCTTGATCAGACCAACTGCGCCGGTGAACTGTCCGTCAAACCAACTGCTCGCGGTGCTCTGGTTGATCGTCAGCGTGGCGGGCGTCGCGCTGGTGACACCGCGGACAGCCGCATTTGTTGCTTCTGTATACAAGCGGGTGGTTGTCTGATTGAAACCGTTCAAGTCCAGGATGCCTCCGGGGCCATACGCCAACCCGATCCGTGTGGCTGCTGCCGGCGGCAGCGCATCTTTCGCGTTCATGCGCACCGTGCCTTTAGCGATGGTTATCAAACTCCACATGTTGCTTGCGACATCCAGGATCGTCAGAGTGGAGTCGTCCGCATAGAGCGAGCCCGTGCCCAGCGTGAGCGGGGTCGTCCTAAAGATCAGCGTGCCGGTTCCGTTGATCACGAAAAACGGATTGTTGGTGACACCGCCGGTCACAATCAAGGTCGTTCCGCCATTGATGTAATACCGACCGCCAGTCGTATTCATCAAGCCGCTGAGGGTATTGGTGCCGCTCACGTTCTGCAGGCAGTTCCCGTTGACCTGCGCGCCGATGAAGGTGAGCGGTTCCGCGAGCGTGATGCCGCCGGTCAGGTCAAGCCGGGCACTGCTGGTGCTGGTTGCCAACGTGTTGACAACGGTGCCTCCCAGCGTGGATCCCAAAGCGTTGGAGCTGGCGACGGTGATGCTGCCCGCCCAAAGGGTGGTGACACCGTCGTAGGTGTTGGTGCCGGAGAGGACAAGCGTTCCGTTTCCGATCTTTGTGATGCCGAGCGTATCGCTTCCGTCGCCGATGTTGCCCGACACCGTGAGGGTCGTGCCGCCCAGAATGTTCGTGACGTTCCACGCCTGATTTTCGATCAGGGTCACGTCTTCGGCCACGGTATACGAACGGGCGGTCGCCGTCGGCGCGGAGGCAAAGACGCCGCCCAGGCCGAGGATCAGCGCGCCGGCACCGTTGGCGAGCGTGAAGTTTCCGTCCCGGTTGAAGGTGATCCCATAGAGGCTGACATTGGTGTTGACCGTGGCCGCGACGCCGTTGCTGCCGAAAACGACATACGAGCTGCCGGAGAAATCGGGCGACACGTCGCTCACCCAGTTCGTCGGGTTGTCGATGTTGGTGTCTGCACCGCCCGCATCCCAGATGTAGTTTGTGGATATGATCGGCGGATTGCCGGACACGAAGAGCTTTCCATCGCCGCTGAAGTGTGCGTTATCAAGGATGGCTGCTCCGCTGCTGGAGGATCCGTAGGTGCCTCTTCGCTGCTGGACGCCGCCCAGAAAAAGTGCACCCACCGTCGCAGTGATATTGGTGCTTATCTTCACTTTCGCACCGCCGTCCAAAATCGTCAGGCCGGCGTTAGCAGACAGGGCGGTCGCCGTCCGAAGCTCCAACGTCCCCCCTGCCACGACCACGTTCGTGCTGGCACCGAAACCGGCCGAGTTTTCGACCACAAGCGTCCCGTTGCTGACAATGATATCGCCCGTCGTGGTGGAGGTCGCATTGGTGAAGGTGAGACTTCCCGTTCCCGCCTTAACCAGGCAGACGGATCCGGCGAGCAGCCCGTTGTAGGTGGTGTTTGCGTTCTGATTCACAGTCAAGGTCGCCCGCGCCTGGCTGGTCACCGTGCGGGTTCCTGCGTTCGTTGTGTCCGTGGCAAGCCCGCTGACGGTCTGGTCGAAGCGGTTCAGGTCAAAGGTCCCGCTTGTCGAATACGCGATGCCGAGGTACAGGGTCGTTGTCGCGGGAACCGCGTTGGTAATATCCGTTCTCATCGTGCCGCCTGCGCAACGGGTGTTCCCCCACACGTTGCCCGCCACGGCGATCACCTGCATGCCGCCTTGATCCCCATAGAACTGGCTGGTCCCGAGGTTGATAGGCGTGGCGGTGAAGATGAGCGTGCCGCCCCCGGGATTCAGAATCAGGTCGCCGCCTCCGCCAGTGGACTGCATGCCGCCGGCGATGACCAGCGTGGCGCCGCCCACCGCATTCATGCGCATCTCGTTCACCTTGGTGATCAGGCCCCGCACCGTGTTGCTGCCGCTGTTGGACAGCAGAGAATATCCGTAGTTTGGACGCTGCCCGCTAATGGTCAGCGGCTCGTCCAACACGATCCCGCCGCTGAGCTGGAGACCGCCGCCCGTGATGCCGCTGACGATCGTATTGCCGTTCGTGCTGCCCAAAGCGCTGCCGTGCGAGATCGCAAGCACGCCGTTGCTCACGGTGGTGACGCCGTCGTAGCTGTTGCTGGCGGTCAGCGTCAGCGTCTGCGGTCCGAACTTGGTCAAACCGCCGGAACCGCTCAGCGCGCCGTTGACCGTCATGTTTCCGTTAGAGGCGTTGAGGTCGCGCGTCGCGCTCAGGACCACCGGCAGGCTGATCGTCTGCGCATTCGAAGACCAGTTCGTGACGTTGCCGCCCAGGGTGACGCGGTTCCCGGCGAGCGTGAATGCGCCTGCGCCGCTGTTGAAGACGAGTCCCGCGAACGATGTGTCACCGGCCAGGTCGTTGGTGTTCACCAGCTTCGCGGAGCCACCGAAATAGAGCGCGTCGTTGGCCAGCGGCGCGGCGCCGCCCCAGTTCGCAGACGTGCTCCAGTTCGCGTCGCTCCCGCCACCGTTCCAGGTGCGGTCCGCCGCGCAGACAACAGCCGTTGCGGAAACCAGTGCCAGACTCAGAATCGTGCGTTGTAACTTCATAATCGTCTCTTTTCACTATTGTTCATTGGACGGCCGACCCGCCCGTGAATATCACTTCTTCTCAAATACGCGTTTGTCATTAAACGGCAGGACGAGGTTCCCGAACCCTCAGCGGACGCCTCGGGGAGGCGTCCCTACCGTCTGTTGCCCTATTGTACTCTCATCATCGTCCCCGACTTGTCGTGCAGAACCGTCAGGATGCCGCTCCCCGAGAAGTGCTCGTTGTCGATGAAATATGCGCCGCTGCCGCTCGCGCCGTAGGTGCCCAGGCTCCTCCGGGAGCCTCCCAGAAACAGCCAGCCCACGGCCTCGTTCACGCCGGCGGCCAGGTTGACCTTCGCGGTTCCGCCGTTCGCGATGCTGAGCGCCGCGGAGTTGGCGATGGTCACCGAGTTCGAGAGGATCAGGGTACCTGTGGAGGTCACCACGACGTTCGTGCAGTTGACGCCGAGCGTGCCCGTGCTGTTCACAACCAGCGTGCCGTTGCTCACGATGAAGCTGCCGTAGGTGGTGTTGGTGCCCGAGAGCGTCAGGCTGCCGGTGCCGGTTTTGACGAAGCTGACGGCTCCCGTGATGCTGCCGTTGAACGTGGAGGTGGCGCTCTGGTTCACCGTCAGCGTGGCCGGGGTTGTGCTGTACACGATGCGGGTCGCCGGGTTGGTGTACACCGAGATCAGTTGCCCGACCGTCTGGTTGTTGCCGTTCATGTTGACCCCGCTCGGATTCGCGCCACCCAAGGTGAGGGTACCCGATGTCGCCAGTGCGTTCTCCACATCCGTGCGGACATAATTTCCGGACACTTCCATATTGTTCCAGACATTGTTCGCCACGGCGAGAATAAGCAACGCGCCAGTGTGCGCGTAGAACGTGCTTCCTCCGATGTTGATGGGTTTCTCGGCGACCCGGATATACGAGCTTCCGTTTGCGCCGAGCACGAGTTGCCCGCCTGTTGCGCCGCCGGTGATGTCGAGGCTGCCGGAATTGCAGATGATGCGCGAGCCGTTGAGAACCAGCCCGCTCAAGACGTTGCTGCCGCCGTTGCTGCGCAAAACACCGCCATAGCCCGTGCTCGCGTCGCCATAGAGCGCCATCGATTCCGTCAGGTTGATGCCGCCGCTCATCTCGACCCAGCCGCCGTCCTCGACGGTGGTCGCGCCGTTCGTGCTGCCGAACGCGGTGC
>CAYSXF010000057.1:0-11697 GCA_964434815.1 uncultured Lentisphaeraceae bacterium | reverse complement strand
CTGAAGCACAGCCGGACGGTTGGCCGCGAGGGAGACTGCGAGGGCTGGCAGGATGTCGTCTACGGGAAACACTCTATTCCCCTTCGTGGAGGGGGCCATGCTTTTTGACATCTTTCATCGGGATCGTCTGGCTGATGCCCGGCGCGGTCTCGAGGCGGATGCCCTCCTCGTTCTGGAACTCCAGCACGCCCTTGTAGTAGGAGCGGGTCGTGGTGACCTCGTAGTTCGGGATGAACTGACGGATCAGTTTGAACTGGAGCGTGAGCGTTTCGCCGCGCTTGACCTCGATTTTGCGTTTCTGAGTGGCGAAGCCTTTGCGGAATATTTCTACCTGGTGTTCGCCTTCCAGGGCCTCCTCGATGGCGAACGGATCGGAAACGGCGCTGGTGTCGTTGCCGCGCGTAAGGGTGATGCCGACCTTCTTGCCGTCGATGAGCACGGTGGCGCCGGCGGGCGCGGTGACAAGTTCAAGACGCCCGGTGTTCTTGGCGAGGCGGAACTCCTCGGTGACGGTCGCGCCTTTTTCAAGCGTGACGCTGCGCGCGACAGGCTCATAGCCGACCTTCTCCACGCGCACGCGGTAGGCGCCTGGCTTGGCGTTGGCGAGGTCGAACGGGGACTCGCCTCTGAACTCGTCGTCGATATAGACGCGGCAGCCTTCGGGGATGGAAACGATGCGCAGGGTTCCAGGCAAGGGTTTGAGCTGAATTTCGACTTTCTGCACCTCGCCGGCGGAGAGCGTGACATCGCGGGTGTGGGGCTGGAAGCCGTTGGCCTTAATTTCGAGGGCGACGGTGCCGCCGGGGATGCGGTCGACGCGGCAAGGGGTTTGGCCGCGCGAGATGCCATTGACGAACACTTCGGCCCCGGCGGGGTCAGAGGAGAGGTCGATCGTGCCGGAATCGGACATCAGAGTGACGTCCTGTTTGAGTGGCGTGCGGCCTTCAAGCGTCACGTCTAGCTCCTTGGTCTGGTAGCCGGGCGAGGAAATGGTGAGCCGGTGCGTGCCGGACGCGAGCGTGGTGATGAGCAGCGGCGTCGTGCCGAGAGAGACGCCCTTGAGCGAGACTTCGCTGCCGGTTGGGCTGCTGGTGAGCAGCAGGATGCCGGTGAGAACATCCAGCGTAAAGGAGGAGGTCCGGCAGACGCCGGGCTCTAAAACGACCGACTCGAAGGCGTCGCGATAGTTCGCTTTTGAGATTTGGATGAGGTGCGGGCCGGGCGGAAGTTCAGTCAGAACCATCGGCGTGATGCCGCGCTCTTTGTGATCCACTCGCACGGTCGCCTCCGGCGGCTGAGAGGTGATGTCCAGCCGGGTGGCGGGGTCTTTGTCCTTGGCCTGCGTCTGGATGACGAGGCCGAAGAAAAGAAAGATAAGAGTAAGGAAACGGTTACGTGTCATGGCTGTCTACCTTGGTGAGAGGGCGTCAGGTCAGTTATTTTCTGTGGCTTTTTTTGTTGAGGCGGGACTCCACATCGATCAGTTTGCGCGTGGCTTCTTTGTTCCGAGCGTCGGCGCGGTCCGGGATGATCTCACAGAGGATCTTCAATTCGCGTGCGGCGTTTGGCCAGTCGGAAAGGTTGATGGCGCGGTCGGCACGGAAGCTCTGATCTTTCTGGCGTTTGTCGAGTTCCTCTTGGGCGGCTTCGAAGCCGTCGATGATCTCGGAGTTAAATTCAGGCTTGGGGTTGACGGTCTCGAGATAGAACATCGCTTCCTGATACGCGCGGATGGCTTCGAAGACGTTGCCGTACTTGACATCGCGTTCTTCGTACTTCTTGCGGGCGACGGTCAGCGCGTTGCGGGCCAGATCCGTGAGCTTGTCGGTGGAGAATTGGATGGCCCAGATGCCGAGTTCGTTCTTGCTGAATGTTTCCAGCTTCTCTCGGAGCGCGCGGAAACTGTCGGGTTCTGTGCGGTTGGTGACGCGGCAGGTATGGGCTTTATTTCCGATCACGCACGTCAGCGTCCACTCGCTCAAGGTGTTCGGCTTGGCAGCGAAGCCGGTGTACGACTTTTCGAGCCCGAAGAAACCGCTCGTCTCGATGGTGTGAGCCAGTTCGCCGAGCAGCGCTGCGTCGACGGATTTCTCTTTGCGCACGTGGCGGTTCTTTCCGGAGAGATCATCGATCTTGACAGCGAGGACGCCGCCGGGCGCGATGGTCATTTCGTACCGGAAGATGTTGTCGGTGGACGCCTCCACTTTTTCGTAGTAGATCAGGGGCGTCTTGTCCTGCTCAAGCGTTTGGGGTGCAGGGGCTATCTTGGCCTTGATGCTGTTGGCCGGATCCAAGATCAGCGTGGCGCCGATAATCAGCGTCAGGATGGCCGCAAGAGACCAGATGATGGGGCGCAAGAATGATTTTTTTGCCTGCGCTTGGGCGGCTTCATCTTTGCCGAACCCGAGATCGATGACCACCTCGGCAGAGGTCGGTGCGGGCGCGTTAGCATCAGGCAGCGCTGCGGCGGCAGCCACAGACTGCTCCGCGCGCAGGACGGTTTGACCCGCTTTGACGATGTCTGAGGGAAGGAGCCGCTGTTCGGTGACGGGCACATCGTTGACAAGCGTCTCGTTTGCGCTTGCAAGATCCGTGAGCCAGAGGTCTTCGCCTCTCTGTTCGAAGCGGCAGTGGCTGCGCGAGAGCAATGGGTCGCTAATGGCGATCTCGCACTGGCTGGAGCGCCCCAGTTTGATGCCTGCGGATGTGACAGGGAACCGGCGGCCCTTGAGTGGGCCTTCGTCGATCACGACTGTGTAATGGTAGTTGCTCATAGAGTGTGGGTTAGAAGAGTTGGGACATCGTTTCCCGCAAGATGGGCGCCAGGAGGATGATAAAGACGGCGGGGAAGATGAACAGCATGAGGGGCGCGAGCATTTTGACCGGCGCTTCGTTGGCGAGCTTTTCGGCCCGGTCGAAACGGCGTGAGCGCATCTGGTCAGACTGGATGCGCAGGATGGCTCCGATGCTGACGCCGAGCTCATCGGCTTGAATGAGCGAATGAGCAACGGAGCGGAGGTCAGCGAGGTCGACGCGATACGCCATGTTGCGGAGAGCCACGCGGCGCGGGATGCCCACCTGAATCTCGCGGCTCATACGGATGAGTTCCTCGTTGAGGGGGTCGAGCCTGCGGCGTTCGCAGTTGCGCTGAAGCGCGCTCATGAAGTCCATGCCGGCCTCGACAGAGAGAGTCAGCAGATCGAGCACGAAAGGCAAGGCGCGCTGGATTGCGGTGTGGCGCGCAGTGAGCGTCCGGCGCAGCCAGAGCAGGGGGAAAAAATAGAAAAGAACGATGCCCAGCAGCAGGGCGAACTCACGGTTAGCGGCGATAGGCGACTGTGGCGCGAACGCCGCTGCCACGTGCAGGGTGGCGAACCAGAAAGCCCCGCAGACGATCGGCATGAGGATCTTGATGGCGGCGAACTCTCTTCCGCTGAGCAGCCCCTCGAAGCCCGCGGCGACGAGCTTGCGGTCGGCGGTCTCCCGCACTTTCTTGAACGACGGGCGCATGACGAGGCCGTCAAGGTTTGGAACGAACGGCAGGAGAAGTCGGAAGATCAGCGGCAGCATGCGCTCTTGCTGACGGCCGTCCGCCAAAGTCACGTAGGTGATTTGGCGGGCGATGTTCATGCAATACCAAGCTAGGCCTGCCGCACTGGCGGCCCAAGCGAGTATCGTGAGCATTCGGAGTGTGTCGGTCATAATAAGCTGCGTCCCCATCCAGTTTCACGATCAATAAAACATAGACACCATTATCCAGTTTTTCGGGGCGGTTGTCACGGCAGAATAAACGATCACCAACCAAGAACGGCATCGTTAGCTTAGGTCGGTGAGAGGCTGGACATCTCTCCTCACCCTAATCGAGCGGATCGCATCGCGTATCCGGTTTCGCTGTGACGATCGTTCGCACGCTCAAAGACCAGCCTCCGACATGCAGCAATTGGCGGTTTTGGGCGCGCAGGGAGTTTTCAGGGAACTCAGCGAAAGATAAGCTGCGTGCCTTTAGGTGCTTGCGCAACCGACAGCCGGTGGAAGTCGAACTGCATCCAGCCGCCCCCGGCAGGGACAGTCATGGGACCGTTATACATGAGGTTGATCGTGTTGTCACCCGCTTTGACGAACGACCGGTCGATCGGCAAGGTGATGTATGTGCCATTCGTTTGAGCCGGATAACTTACAGTATACAGGTTGTTGAAGCTAACGATAAACGGGTAATTGGTCAATGAGCTTGGGCCCTGGCCGATGACGCGCGTGGAGTACGTGTAGAAGTACTTGGCGGCAAGCTCGGACGACAGGCAGAAGTGGAGCACGAGGTTGGTGTCGCCATAAACGATGGCGCGCTCGAGATGCTGCACCCAATTCGTGTCAGTCACAAAGAAATCGTCAGGCGCGATGCTTTCGGCTGCGAAATCGGCCTGGTTGTTGTCGATTGCCCCCAACTGCCACGCGCCGCCCAGTTCCATCCAGTCGAAGGCCACATAGGCGGCCGGTCCGTTGGCATAGTGGATCGTGAACGAGTTCGTGCCTGTGCGCAGCGTGCTGCTGGTGATGTACCAATAGAGATCCTTGCTCAGACTGGCCGTCTGCACCGGGTTGGTTGTGTTGTTGACGATCAGAGAGAGATCGCCGGTCTGGCCGACGTCGGTCAGTGTCTTCAAATGGAAGACGTAGTTGAGCCCCGCTTTAATCGACGTGAGCGGGAGTTTGATGATGACGTCGCGATTGGTGGTCGAGACAGAGCGCCGCATGGTGTTCCATGGGTCACCCAGGACATATTCCGCATCGACCTCATTCTCAGGACGGAGATCTGTTGAGCTTCCGTTCTTGAGGCCGATCTGAAAGAGCGGCTGCGGGTAACCGAAGGCTTCGGCTACCTCGCCGTAGCTCAGGGCGCGGTTCCAGACCGCGAGGTGTTTGATAACGCCCATGAAGGACTTGCCGTTGTTGCTGGAAGAGTCGGCAAAGCCGGTTGCGGCGGGTTCGCCTCCTATGACTGCGCTGCCTGACCCTGCGGCGTTCGTGACGGCTGACGTGTATATTTTCTTATAAAGCAGGGGTCCGTCTTGGGGCCAAAGGTAGAGTTCCACGGTGTCGTTGGTGCCGTTGTCTGTGAGCACGGCAGCGGCATCATACCATTTGCCAATGCCGATCGTGTTGGTGTAGTTGTCCAGGTAAAACGCGGTCTGACCGACAAACATGCCAAGGCGGTTGCCGCCACTGTCGCCGCGCACGCCGAACATCCACCCCAGCTTGTTGTTCCAGTCGAGGCCGTTGTTGAAAATCCAGCCTGGCTGAGAGCTGTTGTAGGTGAAACCGTTCCAGAGGAAGCGTGTCACGATCGAAGAAGAGCCTGGGAGCTTCAGGTTTGAAACCGAGATTGAATCGTTCCATATCTGTCCTGCGCCGTTAGTAACCGGCTGGAACCACATGGAGTAGTCGCCGTACCTCTCTCCGCCCGCAGGGCAGGCAACCGGGCAGTTGGTCCACTGCGGACCTCCGATCGGGCCGTTGACGGCAGTGGCGTGCTTGCCGCCTGCGCCTTTTGTGGCAGCCGTACCCCAGTCGCGCTGGTCGCGGATCTCGTCGATTTTGGCGACGTTGCTCGTGGCGGCGTTATAGTTGGGCGCGTAGTCGAAGTGATACCACGCAGTGCAGTCATCATATACGCCGCCGGCAGCCGTCAGAGGCGTTCCGCTCATACAGGCGGTGAGAGACACAAGACTGATAGCTCCCGCAGCACGGAACATTTTTTTCATCCGATTACTCCTGTATAGCGATCTGGACACAGTTTGTTCGCAACAAATTGCTGAAAGAATAGCATAACTTATTTAGGCTGTGCATCTCCCTTTTTTTGATTCTCCCTGAAACCTGCCTCGAATGGGCTTGATAGGAATCAGTCGGTATGAAACACTTTTAAAAAGTGGATGCGCAGAAAAAAAGCAGTGTTCACTTCAGGGGATAAGTTCATGAAACAGACTTTTATCGCTATTCTCGCCCTCGGCTTTTTCGCCAATCCCATTCGCGCCGCCGATGCGCCGATAGGCAGACCCAACGTCTTGCTCATCTGCGTGGATGACCTCAAGCCGCTGCTAGGCTGCTATGGGGACACACGCGTGAAATCCCCGAACATCGACCGTCTTGCCGCACGCGGCGTGCTGTTCGAGCGCGCGTTCTGCAATCAGGCCGTGTGTGCGCCCTCCCGTAACTCACTGATGACGGGGCTTCGGCCGCAGAGCCTTGGCATTTATGACCTGTCCACCAATTTCCGCAAAGCCCTGCCGGACGCCGTCACCGTGGCTCAACAATTCCAACGGAACGGCTACCGCACCGAAGCGATGGGCAAGGTCATGCATGTCGGGCACGGCAATCATGAGGACGCCGCATCGTGGACTGTGCCGCATTTTCAGGCTAAGACGGTCGGCTACGCGCTGCCCGAGAACCGAACAAAAGTTACACGGGAGGCGGCGCTTTTTGCGAATCAGGAGCCAAAGGACATGGAGTCACTGCCGAAAGGCGCGCCTACGGAATGCGCCGATGTGGCGGACAACGTGTACGGCGACGGCCAGATCGCGGACGAGGCCGTGCGCCGTCTCCGCGCAGCGAAAGACAAGCCGGGCGAACCCTGGTTCATGGGCGTCGGCTTCCTCAAGCCGCATCTGCCGTTCTGCGCGCCGAAGAAGTACTGGGACCTCTACAAGGAAGAGGATTTTCCTCTGCCGGCACTGACAAAACTCCCCGTAGGCGCCCCGGAGTTCGCAGGCCAGACATGGGGGGAGTTGCGGAATTACAGCGACATTCCGAAGATCGGCCCTTTGAACGATGCGCAGACGCGCCATCTCATCCGAGGTTACCATGCCGCAGTCAGCTACATGGACGCCCAACTCGGCCGCGTGCTGGATGCGCTCGATGAGACGGGCCTCGCCAAGAACACCATTATCGTGCTGTGGGGCGATCACGGCTGGCACCTCGGAGATCACGGCCTGTGGTGCAAGCACACCAACTACGAGCAGGCGGCGCACATTCCCTTGCTGATGGTTGTTCCAGGGATGACGCCAGCCGGGGCGCGGAGCAAGTCCCTGGTCGAAACCGTTGACCTCTATCCCACGCTTTGCGAACTGGGCGGCATTCCCGTGCCGCAGGGACTCGACGGCGCCAGTTTCGCGGCTGTGCTGAAAACGCCTTCAGCGCGGACTAAGGATGCCGTCTACCACGTCTATCCCCGCGGCGAACTCATGGGACGCGCGGTGCGCACCGAGCGATACCGGCTTGTGGAGTGGAAGAAGATCGGCGCCCCAGCCGGGAGCGCGGTGTGCGAGCTTTACGACTACGAAACCGATCCGGCCGAGACCAAGAATCTCGCCGCCGACAAGCCCGAGGTCGCCGCGCAGCTTCGAGCCCTTCTCGCAAAGCAGCCCGAAGCGAAGCCGCAAGTGAAAGCGGCAGGAACAGGGGAGAAAGACGCCAGTTCTCCGAAGAAACCCAAGCAGGACCGCGCGGCGATGTTCGCCAGTCGCGACAAGAACCACGACGGCAAACTCACGCGCGATGAGTTTCTCGACGGACAGCCCGATCCCGAGCAGGCACCGAAACGCTTCATCCTTTTCGACACCGACAAAGATGGTTTTCTCAGCCGCGAGGAGTTTATTCGGGGCGGCAAGAACCCTAAATAACTTTCACTGCCAGAAGCCTCAGAAACGTGCTTAAAAAGGCGAGAGGTCACTCGCTTTCCGGTTCGGCGAGGGCGCGGAAATAGGCGTCGACGCTCGACTCGTAACCGTCGGGTGTCGGTTCGTTGCTCGGATGGCGGATGGTGGAGATGCGTTTGTTCTGCGCGGTGCTTTTCTCTGCGCTGCCGGTGGCCCCGACCTTCATGGCCGTGCGTGCGTCTTTGAGCGAGGAGAGCAGTTCGCTCGCAACCTGCTTGACCTGCAAGCCTTGGCCAGTCGAACGGTACTTCTGGATCAGCTCCATTTTGTTGACGGCCTCCTCCAGGTCGCCGGTGGGCAGGTTGCGCACGTTCAGTTCGCGCATCAGCGCTTCAGCCTTCTGCTTGAGTTCCGCCTGCTTGCCGGGCAGACGCTGCTGCACGTCTGGCTTCTGGTCGGGGGTGATGCCGCGCAGTCCTTCGCCGCCGAGGCCGGACTGCTTGCCGCCGCCGGTCGCGCCGCCCTGCGGGTCCTTCGAGCTATCCTTGACCGTGCCCTTCTCAAAGGGGGACTGCACGAGGCGTGTCGGCGTGTCGCGCCCGCCCTTGCCGGTGGCCTCCTTCTCGACAAACTGCCCCGAGGATTTCCCTGAGCGACCCTCGCCCGAACGTCCGCTGACCTCGTTGTTGTTTGGCATGGAGTTGCCTGTGACGCCTTTCGCGGACATGTCGTTCATGTTGCCGTCGCTCGCACCCCAGCCGACGCCTTTGTCCATCGAGCTCAGCGAAGAGTTAGAAGAGTCCTCGACGTCTTCCATGTCTTTCACGTCGTCGATCAGGTCGCCGATGATGTCTGTCAGCTCTGCGGGCAAGTCCTGTAGCGGCACATCCGGTGTGACGCCAGCCTCTTCGCCGTTCCACTTGATGTTGTCTTTGTTGTCCGCAAGCCAGCGCTCTAAATTCGTCGTGATGCTCTCCGCCTGTTCGCCCAGTAGCTCCTCGTTGACCGTGGCGATCTCGATGTGCTTCTTTTCGAGCGCGGCTCCCGCTTTCTGCAGCTCCTCGACCATCTCCACCATCTCGTCGGCCATCGTCGAGTTGGAGAAATCCTGGTTAGCCACTTTGGACAAATCGTTGAAAGCGGCCTTGAAAAACTTGGCGTATTCCTGCTCCTTGGCGGCTAGGTCGCCTAGCATCTTCTCTTCATCCTTCGTCCAGTCTTCGGGATCCTTTTTGTCGATCGCTTCGGTGTTGTCCAAGATCTTCCGCTGTTCATCCTTGAATTTGGCGAGATCGTCCTTGAGCTTCTGGAGTTTGTCGAACAGCTTCTGGTCCTGGTTCTCCACGGCCAACTGGTCTTTTTTCTGCTCATCCAATGTCTTGTCGTGGCTGATCAAGCCGAGAATGCGCTGCAAGGCCGAGACAATCCCGCTCTGCTTCAGAACAACGTCGTTGAGTTCGGCTCTGCGGTGGTCGGCATCCAGTTCGGCGATGGCTGGAATGTGGCGGATCAGCGGCTCGGAAATGCTGTCTGACAGGCTTTTTTTGATCTTTTTCTTCAGAACCAGATCGGAGGCAAGCGTCGCGCCGAGGACGATCCGCTCATGGACGGACTGCTGGCGCTTGTGGACCATGTGTGTGACACGGTCTCTGCGGTCCTGCTCGATCCGGACAGCCAGCCAGTCGCGCAGCTCTTTCTCTTGGTCGAGCGCTTCAGTGAGCGCGGTGAAAAGCCGGACGTAGGGATCGTCTTTCTCACCCGCAACCATCGCTTTTGCGAGGTCAACCACATGGAGCGTGAGCGGCGTGAGCACGATGCCGGACTGAGGCGGCACGTGGTTGTCGTAGACCCTGGCCCAGACCTTGTAGCTGGCGTTGCGCGCGAACTGGTCTTCGGAGATGGGGAGCGAGCTGACCTCGTTGCGGTCGCGCTTGATCTCGCGGTAGGTGATGCGCTTGAGTATCCTCTCCTCTTGATTCTGCGTCGTGTAAAGCTCCAGCGCCGCGATGCCGAAGTCGTCGCTCTCCTCGATCGTGAGCGGGAGCGTCTGGCCTGCGCCGATCTCCACGTTAAGCTCCCGGTTGAGAAACCGCACTTCCGGGATTTTGTCGGGAATCATTTTGAAGTGGCACTGCCAGACGCCGGTGTGCACCAGCCCTTTGTCGTCCTTGACGTCCACCGACACGGCGGTGTCTGCGACCATCTCGAACGTCAGCGTATTGCGGTCTGGTTCCGTGTTCGCAGGTAGGGAGGTTTCCCCGAAACCGCCGCGGACGCCTCGGGGAGGCGTCCCTGCCGCCGTGACCTCTTTGCCGTCTCGGAAGAAGCGGATCTGCTGGTTGCGATCGGGGGCAGTCCTCACCTGAATCTGCGAGGCTTTGAGGATATCCGCCTCCCGCTTGTGCGGGCTGATTTGCGACGGCTTATCACCCGTGTAGGCGGGCGAGGTCACGGTGACCGTCAGATGGTCCAGCCGGGGGCGGCGGATCACGGCGACAGTGTACCAGCGGCTGACGTCGTTGCCGTTCTTGACCGCGTATCGCGTCTCCCGCGAGAGGTCGCGCATCTCGAACGCGAAGCCGTCGGCCTCCGAGCGCATGGGGTAGAGCAGCGGAGCGCCGCCGTCTTTGACCAGAATGTCGAGCCCGCCAACCGGACGTTCGAACTTATTGGCCGTGGCATGGATCAGGCAGCCGCTGCCTTCGATTACCTCCGCGTTGCCGGGCGAAACCGAGAACTGAGTGAAGTTGAGCGGCATCACCGCGGTCGCGGGATTGAGGTAGCGCAGGAAGGCGTTCTTCGCGTGCGAGCCGAAGGGGATGGCATAGGCCAGAAAAAGCAGCAGTCCTGCGGCGCAGAGCTTGCCGGCCGGCTTGAGGTGGGCGTGCTGCCAGACGTTCCTGAAGTCCATGCCGGTGCAGGAGGACTCGGCGCTGTTCGTGAAAATCTCTTTGATGAATCCGGGAATCGCGGGGTCGCGGTCGAAGTGGACGGCGTTGACCAGGCTGTTGTCTGCGATGCCGTAGCGCTGTTCCAGATAGACGGCCATCTTGGCGGAGTCGATGGGGGTGCGCCAGTAGCGGAAGTAGAGTCGCGCCAAACCGCCAACAATGCCGCCGAGGAACGCGAAAGAGATAACCGCCCGCACGGAGGCGGAGAGGTTGAGGAGGTTGTCGGCGGCGAAGACGATTGCCAGCGAAAACGGAATGGCAGCGCCTGCCAGCAACAGCAGTCGGAGCGTGAGGCTGAGACGGCGGTGAAACGCCGCTTTACTCAAGGTTGCGTATAAAGGTCCACTCTTCATGTGCTCCTGTGTCTGGCTGGATGTGGCAGGCGGTGCCGGGCGTCACGGCGTCCAGCGCCTTGCCATACATGAGTTTGCGGTTCTGCTCTCCGCCCTTCTGCTTGTGGCGGATCAGGAAGTAGTGCTTGTCGAGTTTCCAGTCGGGATCGGCGAAGTGCCAGCCCCAGACTTCCAGATGCCAGAGAAAGCCGCCGGGCGTCCATTTCTCGGCCTCGTAGAATTTGTCGCGCCGCTGGTAAACGAGCGCTTTGGTGAAACTGCGGTTGCCGCGCAGCCGCAGGATCCAGCGGTCGTTGAAGAAGTCGTCGGCGAGCGGGAACTTCTTGTTGATTGCCGCCAGGTCGCCTTCTTGGAGTGCGCCGCCTGCAGCGGCTTCGCGGGGCGTGGCGTCGGAGTGGCCGACCAGGACGTGCGTGTCGGTGAGGATGCAGAGGTCGTAGCTGCCGGGCAGCACGGTGCCGAAGTCGAAAAGGTTGTCCTTGGACACGCGGGCGAACAGCACTTGGCCACGCTCGTTGTCCAGTGCGGTGACGGACTCGACGCGCCCGAAGCCTTCGACGCTGCCGCTGATCGGGCCGCCGCCCTCCAGCGTATTGGCGGTCATCCGGATGTTGCTGATGTAGGCGATGTCCGCGAGCGTCTGTCCCACCTCGCCCTTGATTTGACGTTCGAGGAAAACCTTCTTTGAGCCTTCGTCGGACCTGTCTCTTATACACATCTGACGCTGCCGACGAATAGAGAGGTGTA
>CAYSXF010000056.1:0-11757 GCA_964434815.1 uncultured Lentisphaeraceae bacterium | reverse complement strand
GACCGAAATGGGGTGCTGCTTGAGAAGTACACCGACCTCTATGATTTCGCGCCAGTCGGCTATTTTTCTTTGGATGGTCAGGGCCGGATACTGGAGGTGAACCTGACGGGGTCAACCTTGCTCGGCGTGGCGCGTTCCCGGCTCGTCAAACAACCCTTGCCTCGTTTTGTAGCTCTGCCCAGCCGACCCGTCTTTCTTGATTTCCTGAAACGGGTGTGCGCCGGGGACGGCAAACTGGTCTGCGAGGCGAAACTCCAGAAAGAGGACGGCACGCTTTTTTGGGCCAGCCTTCACGGCGCTTCCGTATATTCATCCGAGACCCCGCAGAAAGGGTGCCGGGTTGTGGTATCGGATATCACGTCTCTCAAACAGGCACAGGAAACCCAGCACCGCATGGAGGTTCTGGCTGCCTCGAACGAGGAGCTGAAGCGGGAGATCGTCCGGCGTCAGGCGGTGGAAGAAGCCCTCAAAAAAAGCGAGCAACACACGGGCGAGTTGTTGGAACAGGCGCGCCACATGCAGGTTCAGTTGCGGGACCTATCCCACCGCATCCTTCAGGTGCAGGAGGAAGAGCGCAAGCGCATCAGCCGGGAACTGCATGATGAAATCACTCAAACTCTGGTGAGCATCAATGTCCATCTGGATTCTCTGGCCTTGGCGTCCAAGATCAATCCAGGCAGTCTCAGGCAAAAAATCATTCAAACGCAGCGGCTGGTGGAAAAGTCGATCAGCATCGTGCATCAGTATGCGCGGGATTTGCGCCCGACCGCCTTGGACGACTTGGGGCTGATCATCACGCTGCATTCCTTCCTGAACGACTTCCTGAAGAAGACGGGCATCCATGTGCAATTCACAACGTTCGCAGGGGTTGAGCAGTTGAGCAGCGACCGGCGCACCGTGCTCTATCGTATCGTGCAGGAGGCGCTGGCCAATGTCGCCCAGCATGCGCAAGCCAGCCGGGTCAAAGTGAGCATTCACAAAATCGCGGACGACGTTCTCTTGGAAATCTCCGACAACGGCCAAGCCTTCGACGTGGAACAAGCGTTGCAAGCTAAACGCAACAAACGGCTGGGCTTGATCGGCATGCGGGAGCGGGCGGAGATGGTCGGAGGCACGTTCGCGGTGGAATCCGTGCCGGGTCAAGGAACGATGGTCCGGGCGCAGATTCCTTTTAACAACGGCACTTTAGTTAAACGCCCGTCAGCGCGACGGGTGAAACTTGCGAAAACAAGGAAACAGTAGAACATGAAGGAGACAGTCATGAAGAAATTGCTTCTTACGAGTGTAGCTGTTGCGGGGGTGACAGCTCTGTCCGCACAGTCGGTCAGGGCGGCCCAGCCGGGCACGTTCGGCTACGACGCGGAGTTCCTGGGCCAGCACACCAAGGTGATCGTGCTGTCTGACGGAGATGCAAAAGTAGCGGTGGCCCCGGACTACCAGGGGCGCGTCATGACCAGCACGACGGGCGGCGACGCGGGGCCGAGCTTCGGCTGGCTGAACTACAAAGTCATCGAGGGCGGGCTTCTTTCGCCGGAAGCGCGGCGCGGTAAGCTGGAAGACCACATTTACGTTTTCGGCGGCGAGGAAAGGTTCTGGCTGGGTCCGGAAGGCGGGCAATACGGAATCTACTTCGCTCCCGGAGCGAAATTCGAATTCGACGCGTGGCACACGCCTCCGGCGATTGACACCGAGCCCTTTGCGACGGTCAGCGCGACGCCGCGGTCTGCCGAATTCCGCCAGGAGTTTGCGCTGACCAACTACAGCGGGGCGGCGTTCGCTGTCCGCGTCGGGCGCACGGTCAGTCTGCTCTCGCCCAAGAGCGCCGGCAAGGCCTTCGGCATCGAGCTGCCTGCGACCGTGAAAGCCGTCGCCTATGAGACCGACAACCGGCTCACCAACATCGGACGGGATGCGTGGACCAAGGAAACGGGGCTGCTGTCCATCTGGCTGCTCGGCATGTACAAGCCCTCGCCGGGCGTGACGATCGTGGTTCCCTTCAAGCCGGGCGCAGAGGCCGGGCTTGGCCCCAAAGTCAACGACACCTATTTCGGCAAGATCCCGCCCGAGTACCTGAAGGTCGGCGACAGCGTTCTGTTCCTCAAAGGCGACGGCACGCGCCGCGGCAAGATCGGCATCAGCCCGGCCCGCTCCAAGGGCCTTGCCGGAAGCTATGACGCCATCGGCAAGGTGCTGACGCTGATCACCTATGACGTGCAGAAGGCCGCCGACGGATACGTCAACTCTATGTGGGAAATGCAAAAAAGTCCCTACAGCGGCGACGTGCTGAACTCCTACAATGACGGCTCGCCCGCACCTGGCAAAGCGCCGCTGGGGCCGTTCTATGAACTGGAGACCTCGTCGCCTGCCGCCGCCTTAAAGCCCGGAGCCACGATGCGGCACATCCAGCGCACGATCCATTTGAGCGGCCCGGAGTCTGAGCTGGACAAGATCGCCAAGAGCAAGCTGGGCGTCGGGCTTCAGGCCATCACCCAGGCGCTGAATGGGAAGTGAAACCGAGACTGAAACTGATCAACGCAACATCGAAACAACAAGGACATGTCATGAATAAGCACACGCTTTTTTGTCTCTCGTTAGCCACGCTGGTAGGAACAGCCTGCGCGCAGGCGCCGGTCTCGCTCTTTGACGGTAAGACGCTCCAAGGCTGGAAGGCGGTCACCTGCGAGGCTGAGGTGGTTGACGGCGCGATCTTCATCAAAGGCGGCAACGGCTTTCTGCTGGCCGACAAAGAGTACGGCGACTTCATCTTCGAGTGCGACTGGAAGGCGCTCAACACGAACATGTGGGACTCCGGCGTCTATTTCCGGGCCATCCTGCCGACCGGAAAGTCCCACTGGCCCAAAGACTATCAGGTGAATATGCGGCGCGGCCAAGAGGGCTGCATCGACGGCGCTGACAAAATCAAAGCCGCCAGCCTCTACAAGCCGGGCGAGTGGAACCACTATAAGCTCACCGTCAAAGGCGAGACGGCCGAACTCGAATTCAACGGCGAACACGCTTGGAAGCGCGACGGAATCAAGCCTGCTAAAGGCCGCCTCTGCCTTCAGGCCGAGGTTCCCGGCGGCGGCCAGTTCCTCTTTAAAAAGATCACGATTGTCGATCTGGACGCCAAGCAGAAGTAGTGGTGCCTGGGCAACCGGCCGCTGAAGATCAACGCGGCAGAGCGGATTAGGTTGCAAAGTATGGCTGCTTCCCGCTTGTCAAACGGGGGGCGGAAGCAGTACACTCTTGAAATCGTGATGCAACCGAAAGGCGTCTTTTTAAGGTCTTAGACCGTTGACGCCGGTTGCTGGTTCCGGCAATGCCCGGATTCAAACCGACACGAGAAGAAGTGAGTTGGCACATCGCCGCATCGCTTGCGAGGCGGCGAGCCTATGAATATCGCACAGTTTGAAAGATCCGAACGGATCTTCTCTTCGACAGGCCAAAACGGCCTAACGTCCGACAACGCGAAGTTCTTCGCTTATCCGTTTCAACATGAGGGGCTCCGGTTTTCCGCTCATCTCGCCGATCAGGGCGAGGTTTTCAAGCAAGCCTGGGCCATCTACATCGAAGCGTTCACGGGTCTCGAACGGCGCTCGCGCCGTGAGCAGACGCTTGTGATGCGTCATCCCAGCTACCGGTTCTCGGCGATCCTGCACGAGGGTTCGGTCGTAGGGGTGATGGCGTGGTGGAAGCTTCCGGGCTTCTGTTTTGTGGAGCATTTGGCGATCTCCTCGGCTCAACGTTCGGGCGGCTTCGGCCGCCGCGCGATCGAGCTGCTACAGTCGCACGTGGCGTGTCCGATCGTGGTGGACGTCGAGCCGTTCGGCACTGAGCAGAACGCGGCGCGGCGCGTGGCGTTCTATAACCGGCTGGGGTTCGCTTACAGCGGCAAGTCGGTGACGTTGCCTGCGTACGAGGGCAAGCCGGCCGCGCCGTCGAACCTCATGGCGTGGGGAATGGAGCTGGACCGCGCGGGGCGCGAGCGCGTGCTCGAAACCATCGGGCACGAGATTTACAACCAACGCGGTGGAAGAGGTGCGATTCAAGTTAGTTGAATCGTACCCGATTTAAGAGTTAGGATTTAGGAGTTGAACGCGCAAGAGCCTGCGAAAACAAAGCGTCCTTTTGAGTTTGGTCCATTTACGGACTTGGGCTTCACGCAGGTAAACACGTGTCCGCGGCGTGAAGACACGATAGCTGCCGTTTGTCGGATCGTTTAAGCCGTTCGTCTTCAAGGTGCTGAACCTCCTAACTCCTAAATTTTAACTCCTAAATCGAATGCGTTGTAGGGACTACGCGCTTTCTATCCGAAGCAACATGGTCTATCATGGCTGTGTTGCTTTTTTGTTTTCCGGAAGGGGGTGCGTTTTGGCGAAAGCTGAAAAAAGCCTGCTGGCCGATTGGGTCTTCACGAATGCGGTCGTCTGGGCCGGGGACGAGGCGGAGACGGTCGCGACGGCGCTGGCCGTGAGGGGCGGCCGCATCCTGGCAGTCGGCTCTGACGCGGCGGTGATGGCGCATGCCGGACGTGACACCGAGGTCGAGGATCTGCGCGGGCGCTTCGTGATGCCGGGGTTCATCGACTCTCACGCGCACGCGCCGGGAACCGCGCTTTCTGACCTTTACGATGTGTCGCTCTACACCTGCAAAACGCCGGAGGCATGCCTGCGGGCGGTGAGGCGCTTCATCCGCGATTTCCCCGAAGCCGAAGAGGTCCGCGGGGCGGGCTGGGACATCGCCGGGTTCACCGACAAAGAGCTGATCCACGGCCCGCGCAAGGCGCGCCTCGACGAGGTATCCCCTGTGCTGCCGATCATCCTGCGCTCGTACGACGGGCATTCGGTCTGGCTGAACAGTGCGGCCTTCGCGCGCTACGGCATCACGCCGCGCACGCCCGACCCCGCGGGCGGCGTGATCGAGCGCGACCCTCACACCGGCGCGCTGTGGGGCACGCTCAAGGAGGAGGCCGCGAAACTGCTGCCGCCCAAGGCCTATTCCGCGCAGCAGTACTCGCGTGCGCTGAAGCTCTACCAGGCGCGCATGCACCGCTACGGCATCACGGGCGTCCTGAGCATCTGCGCGGCGGGCCTGGGCGCGCCGGCGGAGGCCTTCGCGCATCTGGAAGAAGAGGGCGCGCTTGCTTTGCGCGTGAACTTCGCTCTGGAGATCAATCACGAATCGCCGGTCGGCGACCAGATAGCGGCGCTGAAGGAACTGAAGGCGCGGTGCGACGGCGATCTGTTCAAGGTCACAGCCGCCAAGTTCTTTGCCGACGGCGTGGTGGAGGGCGGCACGGCGTTCCTGCACGCGCCCTATGCCGCTAAGGCGGGTCGTGAAAGCGACGAGAACAACGATGCGGTGTGGGGCCTGAAGGAGCTGGCCGCGGCCTTCGCTGCGGCGCACCGCGCGGGCTTTCAGCTATTCACGCACTCGATCGGCGACGCGGCCACGCGGCGCGTGCTGAACGCCCTGCGCCTGGCGGGTGCCGCGCGCTGGCGCGACGCGCGTCCGGTCATCACCCACCTGCAACTGGTGCGCGCCCAGGACATCCGGCGCATGAGTCGGCTGGGAGTGGTGGCCTCGGTTCAGCCGTTCTGGCATATGAAGGAGCCCGCCTGGTGGCGGCGCGTGGACGCCACGATGCTCGGCCCGCGGCGCGCCACGCGCGAATACCCGCTGCGGGCGCTGTTCGAGGCGGGGCTGACGGTGGCGTCCTCGTCCGACCATCCCATCACCGTGCAGCCAGACCCCCTGGTCGCCATCGAGATCGGCGTGACGCGCAACCTGGCGGCGGCCAAGTGGTACGGCGTGAAAGACATCGCGCACGCGGAGGGCAAGAAGCATCTGCTCGGCAAAGGCCAGCGCGTGAGCGTCGAACGCATGCTGGCGAGCTACACGCGCAACGGCGCGACGCTCATGGGCTGCGAGGAGGTGTGCGGTTCGCTCAGGCCCGGCCTGGCGGCGGATTTCATCGTGCTCGACCGCGACCCGCGCGACGTGGAGCCTGTGGAGATCGAAAAGTGCGATGTGCTGCGAACCTATTTCGGCGGGCGGATGGTGTGGGACAGCGCGAGCGAAGCGTGAACTTGTCGTCGCATTGGACTTGGTTAAGCCATGGTGCATCGCATTCGCCCGCCTGATTGACACTCTGCCCCGTAAGCTACGCCGAACGGGTGTGGTTTGTACAGATCAGGGTTCGGGACAGAGGATTTATCGGCTAACAGCCTACAGCCCAAACACCTTCCCATCAGATCCACATCATGCGGTCGAGGGAGCGGTATTGGATCGCTTCGGAGATGTGGTTGGCGCCGATGGTGTCGGCACCGGCCATGTCCGCGATGGTGCGGGCGACTTTGACGATGCGGTCGTAGGCGCGCGCGCTGAAGTTGAGTTCGCCCATCGCCATCTTGAGCAGTTCGGCCGCGTCGGTCCCGAGCGCGCAGAAATGCTGCACCTCGCGCGCGGGCATGGCGGCGTTGCAGGTGACGCGCGGAAGATGCTTGAAGCGCTCGCGCTGGCGGGTGCGGCAGGCGGCCACGCGCTCGCGGATGGCCGCCGACGGCTCGCCGCGGCCGAGACTGCTGAGGTCGTGGTAGCGCACGGGCGGCACTTCGATATGGATGTCGATGCGGTCCAGCAAAGGCCCGGAGATCTTGTTGCGGTAGGCTTGGATTTTGCCCGAGGTGCAGCGGCACTCTCTTTTAGGATCGCCCGCATAGCCGCACGGGCAGGGGTTCATGGCTGCCACGAGCATGAACTGCGAGGGGAAGTCGAGCGTGGCCACGGCCCTCGAGATCGTGACGTGGCCGTCCTCGAGCGGCTGGCGCAGCACCTCCAGCACGTTGCGGTGGAACTCAGGCAGCTCGTCCAGAAAGAGCACGCCGCGATGGGCGAGGCTGACCTCGCCGGGCAGCGGATGGGTGCCACCGCCGAGAAGTCCGGCGTCGGAGATCGTGTGGTGCGGCGCGCGGAACGGGCGGTGGAAGATCAGGGCCTGATGGCTTTTCAGCGTGCCTGCGATGCTGTGGATGCGCGTCGCCTCAAGCGCCTCCTCCAAAATCATCTCGGGGAGGATCGACGGGATGCGGCGGGCGAGCATGGTCTTGCCGGCGCCGGGGGATCCGATCATGAGGATGTTGTGGCCGCCGCTGACCGCCACCTCGATGGCGCGTTTGGCGGTCTCCTGTCCTTTGACGTCCGCGAAGTCTTCGGTGTGGCCGCGCTCGCGCTGGATGAGCTCCGCGAGCTCGATCTTGAACGGGGCCAGTTGCAGTTTGCCGGAGAGGAAATCGATCGCTTCGCGCAGGTGGCGCACGGGATAGACATCGATGCCTTCGGCGACGGCGGCCTCCTCGGCGTTGTCGGCTGGCACGAGGATGCCCTGTTTGCCCTGGCGGCGCATTTCAAGGGTGACCGGCAGGACGCCGCGCACGCGGCGGATCTCGCCGCTCAGCGCGAGTTCGCCGATGAGCGCAAAGCGGTCGAGGCGCGGCATCTCGGCCTCGCCGGTGGCTGCGAGCAGACCCGCCGCGATGGGCAGGTCGTAGACAGGCCCCTCCTTTTTGATGTCGGCGGGCGCGAGGTTGATGGTGGTGCGTCCGAGGGTCGGGCGGAAACCGGAGTTGTTCATCGCGGTCCAGACGCGGTCCTTGCTCTCGCGCACGGCGGCGTCGGGAAGCCCAACGATTACGAACTGAGAGTCGCCTCGTCCGGCGTTCACCTCAATCTCGACGGCATAAGCGTTGACGCCGTACACGGCGCCGGAATAGACGCGGGATAACATAGCTTCGTTCCTTTGCACTCTGAACGCATGAAGCCGGTTTTGACTTGGAAACGCATCGGCCACCGGAGTCAAGACGTTCTCAACCACATGAAAAGAATAGCACGGAAGGATTGAAATGAAAACATCGAGATGCAGAGATTGTTGGGGTCAGATAAGGATTGACGCACCTGCATGGGTTATGGGATTTTACGGGCGTGAAACCAACCCTTCAGATCGCAGCCACCCAAACTCCGGACGGGGAGGTGCTGGCCCTCTATCAGCATGACGCCGATTTCTCTATCCGAGTGGGAAACCAGGAGCTGATGACCAGCCGCGCGCACGAGTCCGAACTCGAACTCGCCCGGCTGGGCTGCGCGCGCATTGCGGACCGGCCGAATCCGACCGTGCTGATCGGCGGGCTCGGCATGGGCTACACGCTGCGCCAGACGCTCGACCTGCTTCAGCCGGATGCGTCCGTCGTCGTGGGCGAGCTGATCGCCGACGTCGTGATGTGGAACCGGGAGTTTCTGGGCGGACTGAACAATCATCCGCTGCGCGACCGGCGCGTGGCGGTCAAGCTGGGCGATGTCACGCGGCTCATCCAGCAATCGGAACGCGCCTTCGACGCAATCATGCTCGACGTCGACAACGGGCCTGAAGCGCTGACCTCGGCGGGCAACGACCGCCTCTACAGCCGCGAAGGCTTGCAGGCGTGCATGCGTGCCGTGCATGCGAAGGGCTGCCTCTCGATCTGGTCGGGCTCGATCGACAACGCGTTCGAGAAGCGACTGCGGCAGGAGAATCTCGCCTACCGCAGGTTCCACGTAGCGGCTTACAAAGGAGCCAAAGCCCGCTCGCGCTGCATCTGGGTCATTTCGCGCGATGTGCGCTCGCTGCCGCCCGAGCAGGTCTGATGCGTGTCGGGTCGTGTTGCGGTAGGGACGCCTCCCCGAGGCGTCCGCGTGGCACAGTGGACGGTGACCGGCGGACGGTTCGGGGAACCGTCCCTACCACCAACTAACCATACACAACGACATAAGTGTCCGACGGGCATGGAGCGGCGCGACTTCCCACGCCGGCCGGAACGCGAAGGCGTTCCGCTCCGAAACGTGGCGAACGTATGTCGCTGTGAAAAGTAGGTTCAGCGCTTCGCATCTGGCTCGATGCGGAGGTTGTCGATGTAGAAGACGGCTGCGTCGTTTTTGACCGAAAGGAAGCCGCACCAGTCGAAACGCTTGAAGGGCGTGCTGAAGGTCAGGCCGGGATGTTGCGTCACTATTCCGTCCGGTGTGCGCACGGCGACGTCATATGTGCCGTTCGCCTGAGCGCCCAACGGACAGAACATGTCTAGGTGTACCCACTGGCCTGCGGGAAGCGTCAGCAGGCTCTTGCCCCCAGATGTTAGCGTGCCGTCGGCAGCAACCTGAACGGCGGGGCCGTTTACGAACTCTTTGCTGGGCACCGCGTAGTCGCGCCACTCGACCGTGAGCTGAGCGCCGCTCTCCCAGCGGAGGTCGAACCCGAGGTGCGCAAGGCCGCTCTTGAAGCCGACCTGATAGGTCACGTGCGGATTATAGAAGGCCTTCTGGCCGGGCGCGTCTTCGAACTTGAGGCTGTGCTTGCCGCCCGCGGCGGTCTCTGCCGTGACCCGCGCCCGCCCGGCCTTAGCGTCCTCCTGTGTCGAGCCAAAGAGGCACTTGTCGCCGACGTTCAGGCTCTCGAAGTCTTCGGTGATGGCCTCAGGCGGGAAATCGGGTGGCGTCTTGGGTGCGGGCGGAAAGGCTCGCGGCGCAAGCGCCAGCGGTTCGCCTGTGCGGGTCAGGCGTCCGGCCTTGTGCCAGTCGAAGGGCTTGAAGCCGATAAGCGCCGCAGGTGACCCCGTTTTGAGCGTGAAGTCATCGTGCTTGGGATCAGCGAAGAGCGGGTCGGCGATCTGCGAATGCGTGTCCTGTCCGCGCGCCTGCCATTCTTTCCAGCTCCAGGTGTAGAAGGTGAAGGCCGGCTGGTTCGGGTTCCAGTAGAGGTTGTGGTCGAAACGATAGCTACCTTTCTCCCAAGCCTTCGTTTTGTACATCACATCGCCCTCTTCCCAGTAGATTATGTTACGCTCGACGGTGTAGGTGGTGTGCTCTTCAGCGCGTCCGCGTCCGATGTGTCCGCCCATGCCGCATGCGAAGATGTTGTTGCTGGCGACGTTGTCACGCCCGTAATTGCAGTGGAACGCATGTGTGGTGACGCGGTTCACCAAGTTGTCCGTGACGAGGATCTCGCTGCTGCCTTCGTCGAGATAGATGCCGACCGCCCACGGCACGCCGTATTGGTCATGGATATGGTTGCCCCGCAGGACGGTGCCGGGCTGCGCGCCCAGCGTGTAGATGCCGCCTTGGTCGCCCAGCACCTCCTGCGGCATCCACGAGATGTGGTTGTAGGCGATCAAGTTGTCATGCGTCGGCGTGGGCTCGTAGCCCCAGCACCAGCCCGCCGAGATGCCGCTGTAGTAGAAGTCGAAGATGTCATTGTACTCGACCACATTGCTGTGGCTGCGGCCGATCCAGATGCCGATCGCGGCCGGGTGCGTGCGCCCGCCGTGCGCGAGCAGGCAGTCGCGGACCACGTTGTGGCTGGCGACCTGCTCGTCGTCCTTTTGAGAGAACGGCTGGCCGATCTTGACGCCGCCACCGCCGAGGTCGGTGAACGCGCAGCGCTCGACGGTGCACCGTTTGCAGGCTTGGCCTAGCTCCAGCGCGTAGCCACCCGTGTGAGTGAAAGCGCAGTCCGTGAAGGCGCAATCGCGCGCACCCTGCGCGATGACGGTCGCTTCCAGCGAGAACTCCGCCTGATTGACGCAGTGGCCTTTGGGCGGAGTGAGCCAATTGGCGTGCGCGAAGGTGATGCCCTTGAACGTGAGATGGTGCACCCACGCGTTCGTTGCGGTGTTGCCCCGGAGTTCGAGGAGCGTCGTCAGGCGTGGTGCGGTCACCTGCGTCTTGGCGGGGTCTTCACCCGGCAGCGGCAGGTAGGTCAGGGTGCCGGTGGGACGGTCGAGATACCACTCGCCGGGCTGGCTGAGCGCCTCTTTGACGTTCTCGACCAGATAGCGCGTGCCGCGCGAGAGAGCGCGGAAGGTCGGGCCGGTGGTGGTGACCTCCTGATTGGTGACTGACTGCAGGCGCAGGCGTGAGGTTGACCAGCAGTGGAAGACGTGGAGCTCGATGTCGTTCGGGTTGCTCCAGTCGGCGAGCACGTCGCCTGTCCCGCACAGGAAGCGGTCGAAGTTCTTGCCTTTGACCGAGGGGCTGGGCGGCAGTTGGCTGCGGATGAAGAAGTAGCCTTCGCGCGGCAGACGCGGGCGGTTGCGGCTCTCGTTGTTGACGTAGAGGCGCGCGAAGTTCCACGCGCCTGAGGCGGCATCCGGCAGGTTGGCCTGCCACCGTCCGCCGGTCACCGACCAGCCTGTGATGCGGCGTCCGCCGGAGACGATGACGGGTTCGCCCTTGAACGCCTCGAAGATGACGGGCGCATTCTCAGCGCCGGAACAGTCCGGCGTGAAGACCAGTGGCTCGGACAGCTCATAGGTGCCGCCGCGCACGAACACGGTTGCTCCAGCCGTGAGGCCGCCCGAAGCTTTGAGGCGACGGATCTCGTCGCGCGCCCTCGCCAGCGTGGCGAATGGATTGTCCGCCTTGCCTGACCATGTATCGTTGCCGTCAGTCGCGACGTAGAGAGCGACTGGTGCTGCGAGAGAAAGAAATGCGAAGGAACAAACGACACTAATTGCTAAAAGGGTTTTCATGGGTCTCCTATTGTGGCAAGAGCTGTATTTCGGGGATCGTATGAAGTTGCACCTATGCCTGACCTGTCTGGTAGGGGCGCCTCCCCGAGGCGTCCGCCCTTTGGCTGAGTCGGAGGACCGTCGGACGGTTCGGGGAACCGTCCCTACCGGAAGAAACACATGAAACACTCGATCTATTGGTAAAGGACGTCTACTTGGT
>CAYSXF010000055.1:0-11770 GCA_964434815.1 uncultured Lentisphaeraceae bacterium | reverse complement strand
GCGTAGTAGGTGCCGTCGTTGTAAAAGGTCGAACCGGTGCAGATCGAGCCCTCCTTCTCGTCGGTGATGGGGACGGCCATCGGATGCTGTTCCCAATGCACGAGATCCGTGGTCGAGGCGTGCGCCCACTGATGCGCGCCGAGCCTCCATTTGCTCGCATGGTGATGGCGGTCGCACAGATAGAAGAGGTGGAATCGCCCCTCGTGAAAGAACGGCATGCAGTCGCCCGCAAAGGTGTTGAGCCCGCGCGGCCGCCAGTATTGACCGAAGGGGAGCTGCGGCCCAAAGTAGCGGTTCTCCCGGTCTGCCAAAAGCGCACTGCCGCCTGAGAGGCTTTGCAGCTCGCCGTCATTCACGCTGCGGTCCCACAGCGCGACCCGCATGACTGCATCTCCAACAGTGCAGACAGGGCCTTGGGCAGGCAGGAGCGAGCCCAGCGGCCACTCCTCATCCACAAGCACGCCATCCGCGAACAGTTCCAGACGGCACCCGAGATACCGCAGCGCGATGTCGTGCGGCTCATCGGCACCGATCGCGTCGAGAGGAACCGAGAGCTGGAGCGGGGTTAGCCTCGCGTCCGTTGACGCTTCCGCAATGAGCGCCTGTTTGGACTTCACCTCTCCGGTCAGCAGCCGCACCGCGACACGCCCGTTTTTCCCATTCCACCGGACAAGTTCGCCTGCGGCCTTCAGGTTCTTCACCCTCACGGCAAGCGTCATCGACTTTTCCAAAAGAGGCGCGGCAACAGGTGGCTCGCCGAGACGCCAGACGAGTTTCGCCGAGGCGAATACCGGGGCGTCCGCCTCAGCACCCCGCACCTCAGCAAGCGATCCTAGCAGGAGAGCCAACCCGATCAGATGTACGCGTGTTTTCATAACGTCACAAAATTGTTACTATGGAGAGAAGCCGCCGGGTGGTCTACTTAAAAGACCGAGAGCTGTCCAGTTCCTGTCGCGTGGCGATGGGCACGTAGCCGATTTCGAATCCCTTGGGCGGGGTGACGATCTGAGCGGGGTCAAGGTCGGCTAATTTTCCGACCGTGGGCGGCGCGAGATAGTCCCTTCCCTTCGTCCAGGCGCGGTGCAGCTTCTCAACCTTCGCCTGCATCTTCTCGCGCTCCGCCGGTGTCAGATCAGCATTCAGCAGCACGGGCTGGTCGGCGAAACGATACCAGTAATAGGTCACCACGCTGCCGTCGCCGAGATGCGCCTTGAACGGTCCGGCAACAGGACCGGGCTTTTTGAACGAGCTGTCTGGAGCTTCGGGCGTTTCGTAGGGTTCGGGAGCTTTCTCCGCAGGCCGATCAAATCGCAGCTTAGCCAGTCCCGAAGCAATCGGCACCTCAGCAGATTTGGCCGCGCCCCACTGGCTCTTCTTCCCGTCGTTCTGGAGGTGAAAATATTCCGGCAGCACCACGCGGGAGCCGTTCGGCGCGCTGACTTTCTTGACGAGCTGCTCGTTCCAGGTGTAACCATAGGTCGCGGGGTTCGGCGCGATCGGCGTTGCGAACGAATTCCAAGCCATCGCGACCTTTTTTTCCTTCGGAGTCTTCTCGTCATAGATCTTCCAGGTCGAACCGCCGTTGGCGCGGAACGTCTGCACATACGCGCCATCGGGGTTGATCGCGCCGCTGACCGCCGTCCCGCCTTCAAACCACGCCTTCACGCCGTCCCAGAGCGCTTTCTTGGTGTAGGAGGTCAGCCGGTGCAGAACGACCGTGTTGCCGTCCGGTCCCACGGGAAAGGAGGTCGGCGCGACGCGCGCGTACGTCTCGCCCTTCTCGTCGACAGCCAGCGCGCCCGGCACGTACTGGGTCTCCATTTGAAACGGCTTGTTCGGAGCCGATGGCCGGGAATCCAGCAGCAGACCCGCATAGTTCGTGTTTACCTCGGCGGAGTGCGCCCAGAAGTAGGGCGTGAAGAAACACACCGGGCCTTTGAAGCTCTGGGTGTTGAGAAACAGTGTCCAACAATTGTCGCCGGTCGGAACCTTCGTTCCTCCCGTGGTCGCTTTTGCCGTTATCAGCGGCAGCGGCAGATAGCCATACCCGAACAACTCGCCGCAGGTGCCCTGCTTCAGGTTCAAGCCGTCGATCGGGAAGAGCAGCCAGGGACTCAGTTGCGCCACGCCGTAGAGGCCCCGGGGCTTGTCCCACGTCCCCCATCCGTGCGAAGGCCCGTTGGCGATCTCCTTGAAATTCACAGCCACGCCTCCCATGATGAACTTCGGCGTCTCCGTCGGAAAGCGCGTGTCGCGCCACCAGCCCAGCCCGCCCTCGATGTCGGAGTAAAGGTTCGTCGGCGGCTTGCCTTCGTACTGAGCATGCATCCACGTACCGAAAAGGCCCGTCTGAAAGCGGTGCCCTGGATAGTGCTCCAGCAGCGGCCAGGCTGCGGCGTAGAGCGAGAAGCCCGCATTGCAGGTCTCCGGGACTTTGTCCGCGGAAACCAGCAGGTACCCCGCCATCTCGGCCTTCTGGATCTCGGAAGCAGAGGCCGCGCCCAAGAACGCCAGCAGCGCGAAGAAGGTGAGGAAACGGGGTCGGATCATAGGTCCCTTTCAACTCTTTGTAACGGTTTGGGCGTATTATTCAATAACATCTTGAAAATTACGCTCTCATGGATTGTCTGGCACACACTATAGTTTACAGATTAAGCGCAAAACGAAGCGCACGAGAAACCGCAGACAATTTTGCGGCAGGCAAAGTGGTGATGAGCGCGCCCAATCGATCTTTGGCGACGGTCTGCAAATGGTCGCAGTTCACCGCACACATATGAGGCATGCCGTCCTCTACGTTGAGCATGACCTCGGAAGGAATGTCTCTTATGGTGCGGGTAATGGGGGCGACTGTAGCTTCGCCCATGTAATCAAGGATCGAATCTCGCGTGAGCACGAGCACGGGACGCCGTTTGTCGGGGTGCGAGAACGTATACCACCGAACCTCGCCGCGCTTCATTCGTCACCCCAAACCTGTTCCGTATCCCAGCCTCCGAACTCGTCTTTCGACGCAGGTTGTTTAGCGTATCCAGCGCGGTGTTTCTTTTCGAGCTTCTGGACGGTGTAGCGCGCCACAGCCTCGCGCAACGCATCACGCGTGAAGGCGGAACGGGTTGTCCGAAGTCGGCTGGCTACGCGATCCACCGTGGTTACCAAGTCGTCATCCAACGTCATCTGCACGGTTCTCATGAGGCACCTCAATCCATTTACTAATAGCTATCATAATCCACATTCTGAGCGGTGTCAACCTTGGCACGGAGGCCTGTTTATGGGTACTTCGCGAGGGGCTTAGCGGATTGCCCAGCCATCGCACAGGCTAGTCGAAGTTGTTGGCGGCTTGGCAGAACAAGACAACGCCCACGCAGACGGACACCTTCGTCTCCGGGTACGGCATGAAGTGCACACCCGCGTAATTGCAGACGGTCTTTTCATTTCCTTTGTTCTTTTTATTTTGCTTGAACGCGCTGCAGGATTTGTTTGACCTCTTCCACACTGAAGTCCGAGGGTATGTGCATCGAGCGATCCAGATTATGAATCAACGACCTCATCAGAACTCCCGATTATTAAATCCATGTTGCGAATAAAAGGTTGGTAAGGTATTGTACGAGTATGACATTTTTCAATAATGCACACTCTGAGGAGCAAGCTGCCGTCATTCCGAGACCGCAAATCAGCTTGCAGCCTCCCCTTCATCCACACGTAACGCCCCAAAAAAGTCTGTGATTATGCGTAACAAACTTACCTTTCTGCTGTCACTTTTGGCCCAACTGGCCAGCCGATGCGAGGTGCAGAAAACCGGGTGGCCCAGCGCACTCTTGATTGCCATGAGCGGGAGTTTGGTCGCGTCAGCGGTTGACCTTTCCTCAAAATATTCTTGGAAGCCAATGAAGGTGGGCGCCGGAGGCTTTGTCGTCGGCATGTGGGCACACCCGACAGCCCCCGTCATGTATTGCCGTGTCGACGTCACAGCAGGATACCGGTGGGATGCCGCCGCCCGCTCGTGGAAGAATATCCTGACGGTTGACAGCATGCCCGAGTCCGCCTTGTCTGTGGATTACATGGGTGTGGATTCGATCGTCGGTGCGAAATCGGATCCTCAACGCGCCTACATGGCCTACGGTAACAAGATCTACAAGAGCAACAATCAGGGAGACAAGTGGCTTGAGACGGGTACGAACTTCAACGCCAAGGTATATGCTAACGGCCCCGGCAGACAGGCTGGCGAACGGCTCGGAGTCGATCCGTTGAACAAAGATGTCGTCTATTACGGTTCCGTGCGGGACGGCCTCTGGTTCACGTCAGACGGGGGCGCTCATTGGACTCAGGTGAGTAAGCAGGTCCTTCCTTTCGGCACGGTCAAAGACATGGGCGTAACGACCGTCACGTTCGACGAGAAGTCGGGCAAAGACGTGCGGGGCAGAACAAAAACAATCTATGTGACGGTTGCCGGCGAGGGCGTTTTCCAAACCTCGGATGCCGGCTCCACCTGGAGCAAAATCAGCGGAGACTCGGATGGGCCGGCTGATGCAGGTGTCTCCGAGGATGCCTCAATAGACAGAGTCCGCTTCTACTATATCGTCGAGACTAAGAAAGGAAACGTCTGGCGCCACGCTCCTTCTGGAACGTGGGAGAAGCTCCTGACGGCAAGCGTGAGGGCCCTGGCTATCGATCCGTTTGACCCTACCCGCATCCTTGTCATGCTCTCCGGCGGCATGATGATGCGTAGCACGGATTTCGGGAAAACATGGACGAGGCTCACGCCGGTCATTGATGACGCGAGCGACACCCCCTACCTCATTGCCTACCACAGGCCGAAGACCTCTTGGCTGTCAACGGGGCAATTGGTTTTTGATCCGACAGTCAAAGGCAAGCTGTGGTGCGCCGAAGGTTTTGGCGCTATGACGACAACTGATTTGTCGAGCGATAAGACGATCAACTGGAGTTTCATTAACAAGGGGATCGAGTGCGTATGCGCCAACCAGATCATTCACCCCCCGGGGGGCGTTGCCATTGGATCTGCCTGGGATTTGGGAGGCTTCCGCTTCACGAACCCGGACGAACCTGCCCGGGCACAGCTCTTCACCAACAAATTCTTCGCGTGCTGGGGACTTGACTGGATGGGCTCGAAGCCAAAGGTATTGGTCAGCAATGTAACCACAGATTATAACTGGAGTCAGAAGGCCATGCAGGGCCTCGCCAAGTCGTCGGACGGCGGTATCACCTGGACCTTGCTGTCCGACCATCTGCCCGCCGACATGAAGTATGGCACGATCGCCGTTTCTGCGGGCAACGCAGATCACATCGTCTGGCTGCCTTCCAACAAGAGCGGAGTCTATTACACAAAGGACGGCGGTGCAACGTGGCAGACCAGTGCGCAAAACATCTCCATGGGATGGGTCTCCCACGTGACCGCCCGTAAAGCGCTGGCCTCGGACAAGGTGCTCAATGACGTTTTCTATATTATGAACCAAGAGGACCGTACGCTCTACAGATCAAGTGATGGCGGTGCGACCTGGACACGCACGGGAACACAGCCTCCTGAAAAATATCCCTATCGGCACTGCTCAGAACTCAAGGCGGTTCATGGCAAGGCCGGGCATCTTTGGTATGCCGAGGGAAAAGAAAGCTCGAAGGTCGGCGCCCTTTGGCGTTCAACGGACGGCGGCGCGACATGGGCGCACTGCGCCAACGATGGCCTGACTGAAGCCTACGCCATCGGGTTCGGAAAAGAGCGCGTTTCCGGATCGTACCCGACGATCTTTATCAACGGTGTCGTGAATGGGGCTCAGGGTATCTTTCGCTCGACAGACGAGGGGAATACGTGGGACAAGATCGGACAATACCCTCTCGGCATTTGGTCCGTTGTCAAATGCATTGACGGAGACAAGGATGTTTTTGGGAAGGTGTACTTCGCCTTTAGGTCGGGAATCGGATACGCATACGGAACAACGAGCGAAAAACAATAGCTGCCACGTCCTGCCGGAGGTGAGCTTGCAGTCGAGAGAGAATTTGTTCCGGGCGATTTAGAAGTTTCAACAAACCTAAGTCGAACCTCGTGCCCGGGCGCAACGGCGAGGCACTGACTTGAGAGTCGACGTGCTGCGCTGAGCACGCCCGGAGGGCCAGTGAATCGCCGTTGTGCGCCTGTGTCCGTGTCACGCACGGGGCGCAAAAATTGGCGCATAATTGACATTGATCCCTTTTTCGGGTATTTTTTTAATATGACAATTCGGTGGTGTTATCGAAGGTAGAAGGAGGACAGGTCATGAGAAGGATGATCAATTGTAGATGGCGTTGGTTGCGGACCTTGAGGTGTGTGCTGCTTACGGTGCTTGGGTTGTCGGGCGTGGCAACGGCTCCGGCCGGGGTCATCACATGGACCAAGGGCGGCGGAACGCTCAACTGGAATACAGCCGCAAACTGGGATTCCAACGCGGTGCCGGGGACTGCAGACACAGCGAAGATCGCCGCGTCCGGTACGGCGAACAACGATACGCTCCTGCTTGGCGCCAACCAGACGATCACCACGCTCGACCTCTCGACGTCAGCCACCAATTTCACGATCGGCGGGGATGGATTCAGCTTGACGCTGACCAATGGGAATATCAAATCCTCGTCGACTCCCGGCAATGCGATGGTCATCAGCGCACCGCTCACGCTGGGAGCGCCAGGCAGTTTCGCGTGGGCTGGAAACTACGGGTCGAGCGTCCGGTTTCAAGAACCGATCACCGATGGCGGGTACAATTACGGCCTGACCCTTTCGCCGGGGGACCAGACCGTGGGCTACGTGTTTGCAGGAAACAGCACGTACGGCGGCACCACGGTTTTGCGCGCGAACAGTCTGACCCTCAGCGGGCCGAATGGAGCGATCACAAACTCGGCCGTCACCCTCAGTCAACGCAGCAATCAGAGCGGCGCACTGATCCTCGACAACACACTTGGCGTCAACAACAACCGCCTTGGCGACTCCAAGGACCTGGTCGTCGAACGCGTCGGAGGCGGCATCCAGATTTTGAACGCGAGCGCGGCGCCGGTCGCGGAGCAGGCAGGCACCGTTTGGCTGAACGCCGGGATTCTGAACATCAAGTCAGCCTGGGGCGGAACAAACGTGCAGCTCCGTTTCGCTGGCATCAACCGCAGCCCGGGCTCGGCCATGACCGTTTACTGCATGAACGGCGTAGCGGGTTCGAACAACGTGGTTGGGTTCGTTGGCGCGACCAACACCTGCGGTATCTGGCAACCTTGGGCGCTCGCCAATCCCTACTACGTGAACTTCATGAAGGTCAACGCCGCCACCGCGCTGGTGGAACTGGCGGCATCCGACTACACGGAGCTGCCAGCCAGCGGCGCAGATCCCGCAAAGCCCTATTGGGTTACCACGACCAATCCGGTCATCCTGTCGGCTTCGGAAAGCGTCTATGCCCTCAGCGGTAACCATTCCAGCAGCAACGTGACGATTCAACTGGGCGGCAACGACCTCCGTGTGGTCAGCGGAGCGATCATCGGGCAATCCGCCGGTGGTCCTGTGATTAACTCGACCGGCGGGCGTCTGCTGTTTGGAGGAAACGAGATCATCTTGAGCGTGTCTCGGAACGTCTCGGGGGCCAATTCGCTCACCCTCAACTGCCCGATTCTCTGCGAAGGTTCGGGGGCGAAACATATCCTCGTCCCTTACTGCCAGAATGCGATCACCTACAGCCTGCTGGGGACGGACCAGAACGGAACCTATGCCGGGATTAGCGGCATACAATTGGCGACCATCGAGCTGGGCGGCAGCAGCGACCGCGCGGTGACCCAGTACCTGAACGGCGGTTTCGCGCTGCTGAAGACAGGTTCCGGCACCCTGCGCCTGTCCGGCGTGGACCAGCGCGGGCAGTATGTCGGCACAACGATGGTCAAAGGCGGCCGCCTCGTGCTGACAAACAATCTCGCCCTTTCGGCCGCGCCGACGGTCACCAACGCGACACTCGAGATCGCCGCCGGCATAACCAACTCCCTCGGCGTCACGCTTCAATACGGTGCAACACTGACCGGTGACGGCACGCTAGCCAAAGATGCCGTGTTCACGAATGGCGTTCACATCGCTCCCGGCGGCACGGTGGGCAAGTTCACGATCTCAGGCAACGCGACCTTCCGGGACGGCGCGCAGATCGACTGGGACCTGGGCAACGGCACCAATAATGCCGGTGCCGATTACGACCTGCTCAACATCACTGGCAACCTGAACCTGCCTGCTAGCCCCGCGACACTCACGCTGCACGTCCGCGACGCCGGGAACGGTTTGGCGAATCCCAAAGGAGCCACGTTCACCGTCGCGCAATGGAGCGGCTCCTGCCTGACGAACTCCACCCTGTGGAGCGTCGCGAACGATTCGCCAAGGAAGTTCGACACTTCCTCCGCTACCGTTATCGTGAACACCAATTCGGCGGTCAAGAAGATCTTGCTGTCAGGGATCCGGCGACTCGCGGGCGGATCAGTGCTGTCTGTGCGATAGGCAACCACGCCCCCTGCGACGTTATCCGGGTTGTCGCGTATAGATTCAAGAGGCTCTTGTAAAACTCCTCGCGGTGCCCTTATTCGCCTTTGAGATCGCGCGACGGATCGCATGCGCGGTCCTTTCTTACGACGACCAGTGCGGCGATGCGCGTGCCGCTCTCGCGATTGCGGAGGGTCAGCACATGATCGCCGGCGGCGAGCTGGAAAGTCTTGAACGATAGCTTGGAGGGCTTATCGCCGCTGCGTTCGCGGACGCGATCCCAGTTCCACGCGCCCAGTTTTGACAGGTCGCTCAGGGCGGGTTCGCCTCCGTCAAGCGCCGCATAGAAACTGTCTGATTCGCCGGACGGTGCCAGCGCGTGCACCCAGACGACGTAGTCGCCAGCCTCGTCGATCTTGAAGCGGCAGCGCGCGGAGCCTAAGTCGCGTCCGCCTGCGAACGGCACCTCGATCGCGCGGGCTGACGGAAGGGCGGCGTCGGAAACGATGGCCATTGGGCGGGTCAGGCGCATCTTATCCGCTGGAATGACGATCAGGCCTGGCATGCGCTCGGTGAACTCGGGCAGGTCAGAGGTCAGAAGCTCCCCGTACTTCAGGCGGGCGAGGGGCGTTTCTGCTTTCGTCATATCGTTCCCTTCCATGACGACTTCGTCCTTCGTCGGCGACTCAACGGCGAGAAACGTTTTCGTTCCCGCCGGCGCCGTGCAGCGGCGAAGGGCCGCATGGCTTGCATTGATAAACCAGAGAACGGGAAAGCGCGCGGGCGCTGCGGCGATGTTCAGCGCGTCGAGTTCGACGGCGTTTGCGTCGTCGCAGACGAGCGCCGGGCGAGCATCCGGGCTTGAGCAGCGGATCACGGCGTTGGATACGTGAAGTCCGTCAACATGGCGGACATAAAGCCCGTAAGCGGGCAGTCGTCCGAACATCTGGGCCTCCGGATATTTCGTGATCACCGTCTTCTCAGGCACCTCCTCCGTCACCCAGTCCGGCTCGCCTCCGCCTTCATAGGTTAGCGTGATATCGGAGAGCGTGACATTGCGCACGGGATGGCCGGGAATGCCGGTGATGGACGATTCGAACAGCGCATGATCCGCTGTGATGTTGCGAAAGACGACGCCGTCGATTGATCCCGGAACGCGCGGCTCCGCCTGCCGCGTGTGAGCGCTGTTGCCGCCGCGGTGTCCGAGGCGGATGAAGATTGGTGTGCGGACGTTGTCCATCGTGATATTCGAGGCGACAATGTTGGAGAGTTGCGAGCCGTCCACGGATTCGATGGCGATGCCGGCGAGCGGACGGTCCATCGTGCAGGCGGAAGCGCAGTAGAGATGGCAGTCGCGAAACTGGATGTCGTCAAAGCTGTCGTGCGTTTCCGTGCCGATCTTGAGCGCGTTGCAGGCCGACCAGATGCGGCAGTTCTCGACGCGGATGTCGCGCGACGGATGGCCGTGGCCGGGCTCGTTGCTCTTGAGCACGACGCCGTCGTCGCCGGTGATGATGTCGCAGTTGCGCACGCGGACGCCGCTGCACGAGTTGATGTCGATGCCGTCGGTGTTCGGCCCGTAGAGCGGATTGCGGATGGTCACGCGCTCGACGCTGGCAGAGACGCAGCGCTGCAGGTGCACGGTCCACGACGGCGAATTCGTCAGCGTGATGTCGCGCAAAACGACGTTCGTGCAGCCGATGAAATGAATGAACGACGGACGCTTGAGCGCACGATATTCGAACTGCGCCGTCCCGCGCCATTGCGGCCCTTTGTATTCGTCTCTCTTTTCCCAGAACGCTTCGCCCTGGCCGTCGATGACGCCGCCGCCCTCGATGCCGATATTCGTTGCGCCGGTTGCATCGATCAGTTTGCCAAGCGGATAGTCGTGCATGGATTTGCTGCCGATGAGCGTAGCCTGCGGCGTGACGACGAGCGTAACACCCGAGGCGAGCCGTAGCGAGCCCGTCAGATATCGGCCCGCCGGAAACACGACACGCCCGCCGCCGCCAGCAGCGCACGCGTCGAGCGCGCTTTGGATGGCGGGCGTGTCAAGCGCGATGCCGTCGCCGATCGCGCCGCACGTTTTGACGTCGATTTCGACAGCGGTGGCGAAAAACGGAGCGAGCAAGAGAACTGTGATAAACAGAGTAAATGACGTCATGGTTGTTTCCTGATTCTTCGTTCACTCAGAATAGCATCAATTTGAGTGCCGCCACGATGGCCAACACCAGCGCAACTCTTTCAAACACCGTCTGGTTCATATGCCGCACGATCACAGGCCCGAGTAAGGCACCCGGCAGCATCGGCACGACCAATACGGCGTCCATCAGTAACGATTCTTCGGTGATCAACCCCAAGCGGACGCTGAACGGCACCTTGAACGCGTTCACCAGCATAAAGAACCAGGCCCCAGTCCCGATGAACTCCAATTTCGGCAGACCCACCGCCAGCAGGTAGAGAACCATGATCGGCCCTGCCGCGTTCGCCACCATCGTCGTAAACCCCGCCAACACCCCCATCGTTGCCGCAAACCAGACCGTGTGAGGCAAACGGCCCGCAAGCGTCTCATCCTGACGCTGGCGCCAGATATGCAGAGCCACCATCGTCAACAGAATACAGCCGATCAGCCGCTGCACCTGCGCATTGCTGACCTTGTCCAGCGCGAAATAACCGGCCACGATGCCGACGGCGACCCAGGGAAACAACTTCCACACATGCGACCAGACCGCGTGCTTGCGGTAAATAGCCACACCGATCAGATCCGCGCACAGCAGAAGCGGCAACAGCGCACCCGTCGAAGCCCGGGCCGGCAGCGCGTTGGCGAATAGCGCGACAGCCAGCACGCCCACCCCGGCGATGCCGGTCTTCGACAAACCCGTGATAAATGCGCCCAGCGCCAGCAGCATCATCTGTATAGCCGTCAATTCGCTAGCGGTAGAGAAAATCATCATACTTGTGACCCTTGTCGGCGTAGGCGGCGGCGAAGAAGCCAGAGCCGCCGTTGTAGGCCGGAACGAGTGACGCGCAGCCTTGCAGTGCGGCGGCCAGGTGGAGCAGCGCGAGAGGCTCGACCCGGTCGAACTTCACCCAGCCCTTCCGATAGCGGCCAGAGGCCAAGATGTTGTCGCCCACCCGCTCGGCTGATTGCAGATCGGCGCGCGCCTTGGTCTTGCGATAGAGTTCGAGGAAACCGAATAAGGCGAGCGGGTCGGCGCTTTTTTCAAACGTGTTGGCTTTCTGGATGGAGCGCGTCATCTGCCCGAGAAAGGCGTCGCCGGTGAGCCGGTAACCTGT
>CAYSXF010000054.1:0-11844 GCA_964434815.1 uncultured Lentisphaeraceae bacterium | reverse complement strand
TACACCTCTCTATTCGTCGGCAGCGTCAGATGTGTATAAGAGACAGCGCCACGTCACAGCCGCCGTGGCAGGCACCCAATCCGGCGTCTGTGCGTCGAACACAAGCGTTTTGAGCACCACACAGGCACCCGTGAGATCGGGATCATAGGCGTCAGCCGCAGTCGTCAACATGGGATTGAAGCGCCACACCGCGTCACTCGAAGTGTCCAGGCTGTAGATCTCCCAGCCGTTCCACAGGAAACTGTAAGGATCAAGCGCTTTCCCCGCGCCAACAAGCCGCAACGGTTCGGCCATGTCGCCCGGCCTGACCGTATATCTGAAGACCGCGTCGGTCCGCCACCCCTCGGACGCATGCGTCACATTGAGAGCATAAAGCGGTGCCCACGCCACTTCGCCGTTCACGATGAGACCCACTTCCGGGCCGCTTGCCGCATCGGCTTCCGGCACACTCTTGCGGAGGGCGAATCGTCCCGCCAGCCGGAGCGTCACATCGACCGCCGTGCCGGACTGCGTGATCGTCTGCTGCGGCCTCGACGCACGGACGCTGACGACGTCGGCAATCACAGCGGACGGCTCCGCCGCCACGACGTCCTCGACGCACGCGCGCGCCGCGCCGCCCGTCGTGTGCGTCATCAACCGGATTGCATCGCAGTCCACGCCCGCAGGCACCTCAAAGGAATAGCGCGCATACAGCGTGTTCGTGATGCTCCCGAACCGGTAGACCTCGAACCACTTGTCAGCCGAAGCGTTCCAGCCGTTGGTCGACGCATAAAGATAAACCGTCGCGACCTGGCCCGTCGCATACGCCCGCGCCGAGAAGGACAGATAGCCCAGACCGGCCGAAAGCACAGGCGTCTGCACGTACGGGTCAGACAGGTCTTGAACCGGGTCAGCCTCCGCAGTCGTGCTGTTGTTCAGGAAGCACGCTTTGCTCCCATCCAGCGCCACGCGCGACGCGTCCGTATCCGTCACCTTGGCGTTGTACACGCGCCACGAGGTCTCCGTCACGGCCGGCTCGTCCCAGACACGCGCATTGTCGATCTCAACCAGCGCGTTGGTGTAGCTCCCGCTGCGGTCGTTCACAAGACGGAAGTATCCCGCCTCTGGAAGCCCGAGATAAACCTGGGCGTGCAGCCAGTCCGACACGTTTGTGACACTCACCGACCGCACATCGCTCCATGCGTCCGGCGCAACCAGGCGCGCATATTGGACTATCAGTTTGGCGGGCGGACGGAGCACGCGGTAGTCGAACTCCATCACGCCAAGGCCGTTCGTCAGCAGCAGCGACCGCACCCCCTGCGCGACAGATGGATCGCCGCGCGCATGGTCGAGCTGAACGACCTGCGCATGATCCGTGCTGTTCGAAACCACCCACGCCTCGGTCGCCAGCCAATCGTTCGGGTTCACATCGCCCGTGCCTGATTTCTGCCCGTGCCGCGAGGTCACCGCGATCTCGTCGACTACGACATCGCACGCATTGCTCATAACCTGAAGCTTCACGAACTGCGGGTGCCACGAGTTGATCGGGACGGTCACCGTCTGATACGAAAAGTTGGTCACCGCCACCTGCTTGACCAACTGCCAGCTATCACCTGGCTCTGCGCCAGATACCCGATCGCCGTCCTGCACATACACCCCGAGTTGCTGGACAGGAACCACCGAATAGATACCTTTAGGATCATAAAGTTCCATCAACTGGAACTGCCCGGCAGGCGCATACCACGCAGGCGCTTGAGAATCGAACTCAGTACTAGTACTGCTGTTCAATACACCTGTTGGTACACCTGTAAGATTTGCACTTGAGTCTGTCGGCTGGGTATATATCTCGAAAAACACTGAATGACTTTCGCCTGAAAGCACGCCGATAGTGCCGTATTGAAGCGGCGCAGAACTGTCGGTATAAGTCAACCGGTCAGATGTGCCGAACTTACACTTGATCAGGGTATGGGTGGCGTCCGTATTGTAAAAACGCATCTGGATCAGCGTACTGACCGTGAGCGAAATACTTGTAACATCCGCAGTCGCCAATCGGATCGCCACGCCGTTAACCCATTTGAACAGCTCATGCCGCGAAGCTTGATCCTGAAATAGACTGACCGTGTCACGCGGGTCTTTGATTTGGGAGACCCTGTACTCGTAGAAATGGTCCGCATCCTGATAATAGCCGATGATTGACACCGATGGGGTCTCGGGAGAGACACTGTAAGGCAAAACAACAGTGAACCCTTGGACGGCATAGTTAAAATTCGTGAAACCATTTCGGTAATACGCGATGTCATCTTTGCCGAAACCTTGACCCAACCGGCATTTGAAGGTGATGTCCTTCAACCCGTCGGTCAAGGTCGCTGCCGTGTTGTGCGCATAGCCTAAATCGAGCGTGCTGTCGCCGCCTTTGAGCCGCAGCGCCAGATTCCTGAAGTTCGACACCCCCTGCGGCGCATAAACTTTGTCGAAGGGGCGCTCGGACACATAGGCTGCGCCGCCTGCAGACCACATCTGCGGCGTCAGGAACGGACCACGCATATACACGTTGGTCGTGCTCACGAAAGCCGCGAAAGGTTCCCGGCAGATGGTGTCGGCGTTCGTGGGCCAGGAGTTGAAACTATTCAAAAAGGACTGCTTCGCGGTCTGTCCGCTACTCGCCGTAAACACGTCCGTGCGAGCCGGCCACGCGTTGAAGTCCTGCGCCTCCGCACGCCGCACCTGATAGGCCAACGTCCGCGTGTCCAAGGTGAGCATCGCATACCCGCACGCGCTCATAATCTTCAGCCCGAGCCGCCCCTGTCCATCGTCCGGCACACATACACCGTCAAAGGGCGTGTACCGCATGACCGGCTGTCCCGCTCCGGCCCAATAGGTGACGTTCGTCGCGAACGATGCTGTCCCGGGGTCATAGGCGTTCACCGCTTTGAACCGCCATGTCAGGTTCGCCAGCCCCATACTTCCCATGGGAACCAGCGCCCGCCACACGCCGTCGCCCGCCAGCGCCATGCCGATCGGCCCAGCGTGCTGGTCGCTCTCCACGTAGACCATCCCGTAGTCAGACGCGAAAGGCCGCAGGCGGACAGCATACTCGCCCGGCGTGCCGCGCAACGTGCGGGGCGAAGCGCTCTCGGACGCGTATTGATATCCGCCTCCCGTGAAATCGGGCGATACGTAGCTGACACCGCTGAACGCGCAGATGAAGTAATACTCCAGGTCGCCGACCTCGCCCTGCGGCGGCAGCGCGGCCTGATAGACCTCACCGTTCCCCTGTCCGTCGCCCGTCCCCTCGACATAGGCCATGCTGTTGGTCATCCACGCGCCGACCTGCTGATTCAAATAGCGCCAGCGGGTGCACACCTTCACCGAGCGAGAATCGGTCGGCGCGTTTGTGTCAACATTGCTGACCACGCACCGAATCGTCATGGCTGCATTCACACACGGATACCCCGGTGCGAACAGGCACTCCGGCCTTGTGATCACCACGTCGGACGGCGGCAGCGACACCCGGATGTTGTCGATGACGGTAAAGGCGTTGTCGAGCGACCCAATCTCCGGATACACCGTACCTGTGCGCCGCATTCTCATTTTGATCGGATCACGGCAGTTGACAAGCTTCCTGTACCGCACGAAATCGTTCGTAGTGGCCGCATTCAGGTCGAGCACGTCCAAGGGTTGCCAGACGTAATCCAGCCCGTTCGTTGAAGGCGGAGCGACTGTGCCGACAATCGTGCCGAGGTCGAGAGAGACCATGTTCGTTGCGATGTCCACCGAAATCTGAGTCGGATAATCTTGTACGCCGTTGATCGCCTCGAAATAGATTGTGCCGATGCCGTTGGTGAAAACGGGAGACTCGATCCGCGCACCTAAATCGTTACGCAGATTCGCCGCAAGGTCGGACGCGATATATGGATTTGCTGGAGTTGTTGCAGGGCTTTTCGGCGGGATGATACGGGCGTTAGACATATATCCCGAGCATCCTGTCCGGCACGACATGAATTTCCACCCGGTTCGGTGGTAATGATTTGTTCCTGACAACAAAGCTTTTATAAAAAAAAAGCCAGGAGGCATTGGCCCTTCATGCACCCATGTGGGTGTCGGCGCGTTGTTGGTCAGGACGTAGTCGTTGAAGTCCAAAATGCGGCTTTCCGGCAACATCGATGCGTATGAAATGTAGGTGGCTGTAACCGTCACCGCGGAGGTAGGCATAACCACAGTCGTCACGGATGACGTGACGTTCGCCACTGCGGCGACATCGCCTGTCCAGCGGTCAAAACCCATTCCTAACTGCGGGGTATCTGCCGTGATCGTCACACGTTGTCCTTCGGGGTAGAGTCCGTCACCGTTCCCCGCATTGACCGTCAGGGCATAGGCGTCGATATAGGTTGCCGTGATTGCAATAGGACTGGACGGCATCCGTGCGACGGTGGAGGACGACGAGGCGTTGGCCAGGACTTGCGTCGCGCCTATCCAGCGGTCAAAAATCTTCCCCAGCTGCGGTGCGTCCGCACTCACCGCCACCCACTGGCCGTTGGTGTACAAACCACTGCCGGTTCCGTTGACGACTGTGAGCGCATAGACATTGATATAAGTCGCAACAATGGAAATATTCGAAACCGGCATTGTCACAAGAGTCGTCGGAGACGTCAGGCTCGCCACGTACGCCGTTGCGCCAGACCACCGGTCGAACTGCATCCCAAGCGGTGGCGCATCCGCCATGACGGCTACCTGCTGTCCGTTCGTGTACGAACCTCCTCCTGTTCCATTCACAACAGTCAGCGTGTAATAGATATCCTTGTAGGTCGCAGTAACCGATATGTTTGTGGCAGGCATAATCACAAGCGTGGTGGACGCCGTAACATTCTCCACGTACTGCGTTGCGCCGACCCAACAGTCATAGGCTTTTCCGACCGCAGGCGCCTTCGCCACAATGGTCACTTGCTGCCCATTCGTGTACGAACCGCTACCAGTTCCGCTGGCCACGGTCAGCGTGAAAACATTGACATAGGCTGCTGCAATGGAAATGCCGGATGCGGGCATTGTCACGAAAGTGGTCGCTGAAGTGACGCTCATCACATACTCTGTTGCGCCAATCCAATGGTCGAACCGTGTCCCGATCGGCGGAGAATCAGCCGTGACCGTCACATGCTGCCCATTCGTATACGAGCCGCCACCGGCCCCGCCGGCTACGGTTAGCGTGTAAACATTGACATAGGTTGCTGCAATGGAAATGTCGGATGCGGGCATCGTCACGAGGGTCGGCGAAGAAGTAACACTCAACACAGCTTTCGTATCACCAGTCCAATAGTCGAACCGTTCACCAGTCGGCGGCGCGTCGGCCGTGACCGTCACAATGGCCCCGTTCGTATACTGGCCGTCACCATCGCCGTTATTCACAGTGAGTGAATAGAAAAGCGACCAACTCACGGCATCGACCCAACCGCAATCCAGACCTGCGAAGTTGCCTGCGGGGTCTTTGGCGTACTCCCACCTGAAGGTGTGAATGGTGTCCGGTGCGCCCGCAGTCGACACAAAAACGCGTGTCCAGCCAGCGCCTGTTCCTGATATCCGGTTGGTTATCGCTCCACCGACCTCATAAAAGATCAACCCGTCGGCCCCCTCCTCGCTCGACACCTGCCAGTCGAAGGCGAGCACGCCCGACCCCGGCACAGACCACTCGATCCCCGCCATTCCGCCATCGGCAAGCACTCCGGCCCCGCCCATTTTGACGGACGTACCGCCATCGCCAGAATTCTCGCCCGCGACTTGAACAGCCCCGGTCTCGCCCACTGCGGAAACAGAAACACCGATCGCCATATACGAGGGCGACAGATCGTAAACTGTTACCGGGAATTGCCCAGACGCTCCTCCCGCGGAAGCGCCTAATGTGAGTGCGACACGTAAACCGATAGCGGCTCCGCGGGTATTGGGCGCGTAATAGTCCCTTTCAGCAGAGCGACAACCTTGAGCGTTAAAATCCCATCCGCCCCCTCGTACGATACGTGCATTGCCTGAGGCACGGCCCATGGGATTAACCACAGCACCGGCATACGCACCGTACCAATCCAGACACCATTCATGCACATTGCCGTGCGCGTCGTACAGGCCCACCGAGTTGGTGAGGTAAGCACCCGCTTTCGCTGTGCCGGAACTAGCATCACCATTCTTTGAATACGAATAACCGCCATTATACCAGTAGCGGCCCACTGCGGCCATGTTGGCATCCGAAGTCAAGCTACTCAAGTTCGTGCCGCTGTTCAGAGCCGTCGTAGTGCCAGCCCGGCAGGCATACTCCCATTGCGCCTCGGTGGGCAGGTCGAACATGGACATTCCGGTTCTAGCCCGCAATCTCCCCATGAACGAACTCGCATGTACCTGCGCTGATGCCGGCCAGTTCGGGGTGATTGCGCCGTTAGTTGGATTCTCCCGAACATCGTAATAGCTAACTGTCTCAACAGGGCGCGTGGCGTAATAGGCCGCGTTCGTGAAATAGCTGGGCCGATTACCCATCACAAGCTCCCATTGTCTCTGCGTCACTTCGAACATCCCGATATAAAACCCATTTGTCAGGGTCACCGCATGTTGACTTTCATTGGTGCCGTGCCCCAATTCGCCTACGGGACTACCCATTTCGTATGTTCCCGCCAAAAACTTGCGCATCACTAATTTCGTGGTCTTGTACTCATCCGTCCAGCCGCCGACAGGCGCCGAATCCAAACCCGTCATCGGATAACTGACCGCATTCGTGCCTCCGGATAGATCGATAACAAGAAAAGGGAATACCGTATCATCCGCAATGACCTGGGCCTTTACACCCGGAAACAACAAGGGCGGCAACTCACGCCATCCTTGCCAAGCAATATTTCGTCCGACACCCGGCGAGGAGGCAAACAGCCCCACTGCGCCAGTCAGATTGCTGGCGACGGGCGAGAACCACGAGACGCCGTCGTTGGTAGAGATGTTGACGGCAACGGAAAGGATGTCCGAGTCGGGATCGGCTAAATCGTAGGTGATGTCGAGTATTCCCGTCCCGGGACGTTGCGCCACACGCACGTTCGATACGACGGGACCGGCGGCGAACGAAGCAAAACCAGCGCAGGTCAGCAGACCGACACACAGAAAACGCTTCCCGCGCCTTCCATAGCACAGATCGGTTTGAGCCAAGCTGGAAACAGGTCTCATTCCCACATCCCTCCGATGTGAGAAAAGCATACATCTTTCGAAAACCCGTTACAAACGCATTTTTATGTTTATGATTTCTCGCCGCGGATGCGCTTGGAGGTGCGCATGGCGCAGAACTCTTTGCCGCACATCGAGCAGTGGTCGTCGGTGTGTTCGCCCTCGCACATGCGGGTCTTGAGCCAGCGCGCCCGCGCCCGCGCCGGGTCGAGCGCTTGCGCGAATTGGCCCTCCCAGTCGAACGCCACCCGCGCCCGCGACATGGCGTCGTCGCGGTCCCGCGCGCCCGGCAGCCCGCGCGCCACGTCACCTGCGTGCGCCGCGATGCGGTAGGCGATCATGCCCTGATGCACTTCGTCGCCGTCCGGCAGCCCGAGATGCTCGGCGGGCGTCACGTAGCAGAGCAGCGACGCGCCGTAGCATGTCGCCGCCGTCGCGCCGATGCACGACGTGATGTGGTCGTAGCCCGGTGCGATGTCCGTCACCACCGGACCCAGCACGTAGAAGGGCGCGCCGTCGCACACCTCCTGCTGGCGCTCCATGTTCATCTGGATCTGGTTGAACGGCACGTGGCCCGGTCCCTCGACCATCACCTGCACGCCGCGCGCGCGGCAGCGCCGCACCAACTCGCCCAGCACGTCCAGCTCGCCGAACTGCGCCGCGTCGCTCGCGTCCGCCAGGCAGCCCGGCCGCAGCCCGTCGCCCAGCGACACCGTCACGTCGTGTTTCGCCAGAATGTCCATCACTTCGTCCCAGCGCACGTAGAGCGGGTTCTCGGCGTTGTTCGTCTGCATCCACTCGGCCATGATCGCGCCGCCGCGGCTGACGATGCCCATGATGCGCTTCATCGCGAGGTCCACGTGCGCGTGCAGGAGGCCCGCGTGCAGGGTCATGAAGTCCACCCCCTGCTCGGCCTGCTCCCGGATCACCTGCAGCAGCAGCTCGGGGTTCATCACCGGCACGTCGTTCTCCTTGCGCGAGACCGTCTCGTACACCGGCACCGTGCCCAGCGGCACGGGCGACGCGTCGAGCATCCCTTGGCGGATCGAGCGCAGATCCGCGCCCACGCTCAGGTCCATCACGAAGTCCGCGCCCGCGTTCAGCGCGATCTGGAGCTTCTCCAGTTCGTCGCCCTTGCCGGAGCGCGTGGTGGAGCGCCCGAGGTTCGCGTTGACCTTGGTCGAGAAGAGCCGTCCCACGCCCACCGGCCGCGCGTTGGCGTGGCCGGGGTTGAGCGGGATCACCGCGCGGCCGCTGGCGATCGCTTCGCGCACCAGTTCCGCGTCCACGCGTTCGTCGCTCGCCACGCGGCGCATCGCGTCCGTGATTTTTCCGTTGAGTGCTGCTTGGAGTTGTGTCATAAAGAGGTTTCTGGGTTCGGGGTTCAGGAAGGGGCGAACGATGATTTGCCCTTACAGATTGATAGGTTCGACAGTCACTTTCTCGACAGGCAACCGCTTCGGCGTGCCGAGAACGGCCGCCTGTTTTCCGACAGATATGCCGGTGCGGATGGCCTCGTACACATAGGCTTTCCCTTCGACGACCGCTTCAAGAAGGCCGTTGCCGCAGGCCAGCGACGCGGTGATGGCCGCGCTGAGCGAGCAGCCTGTGCCGTGGGTGGAGAGCGGCGACTCGATCCGGGGCGTCGACAGCCGGCAGAGCGAAACGCCGTCGAAAAGCACATCCTCGGCGCAGACGCCCGTGCCGTGTCCGCCTTTGACCAGCACCGCGCAACCGAACGCCGAGGCCAGCTCGCGCGCCGCTGCGGCCATCTCCTCGCGCGTGGAAACGGTCCTGCCGGTCAGCACTTCGGCCTCGGGCAGATTCGGCGTGATCAGCGTCGCAAGCGGCAAGAGCCGCACTTTCAGCATGCCGACCGCATCGTCCTGAAGCAGCTTCGCGCCGCTGGTCGCCACCATCACGGGGTCGAACACTTTCAGGATGCGGTTCTGGCACACGAGCCGGTCGGCGACAGCCTCGATCACCTCGGGGCTCGAGAGCATCCCTGTTTTGAGCGCGCTGACTGAGTAGGCTTCGAGAACCGCGTCCAACTGCGCCGCCACAAAGTCCGCGTCCGCGGTCAGAATGGCCCGCACGCCGAACGGGTTCTGCGCAGTCAGCGCCGCCAGCACCGTGCAGCCGTGCACGCCGAACACGTGGAACGCGCGCAGGTCTGCCTGAACGCCGGCGTTGCCGCCGCTGTCGCTGCCCGCGATCGTCAGCGCCACCGCTAAACGAAGGCCGTATGTGTCCTCTTCACCGCTCGTCATATTCTGCTCCAAAACGCAAAAAGCGGAACCTGTGCCGGTTCCGCTCTCCCTAAGACGCGCGTCAGACCACTTCCCTCGCGCCGGAATGACCCGGATCAGGTTCAACGGGTGTTATTCTCAGCCGCTTGATTTCGTTCGCGGCACCCCGATGGCAATTCGTCGCCATCATATACCAAGCTCGCCCCAGCCGACAAGTGCGGAAATATCCCACTTGGCGCACCCGGCGATGGATTCTGGTTGCCCCTTCTCCCGTCTGCGGGCACAATAGGCGGAATGGTTGAGAGTTTATCAGAGTTGACGCGCATCCTGCTACTGGCCGCGACGGGCGTGATCGTGCTCGCGGGCACCACGGCCGACCTCTATCTCATCTTTCTGTTTCAGAGGCGAACCGCACCCGTGCGGCTTCCGGCGCAAGCCGAACTGAGGCAGCGCCCGTTCACCTCTTTTCATGCGCTGCAGGTTCTTTTCATCACGCTTGTGTTCGCGGCGCCCACCATCTTCCAGAAAACGAACCAGCCCACGCCGTCGGAAGCGACGCTCATCTGCGGCCCCCTGCTGTATGCGCTGATGGGCCTGCTTGTCGTCGCGTTCTGTTTGGTCATGACAAAGACGACCTTCCGGGACGCCTTCACCTCCAAGAGCTGTACAGCACGACAGGCGCTCGTCAAAGGCGTCCTGTACGGGCTCGCGGTGATCCCGCCGGTGATTCTGGTGTCGCAAGTGACAGCCGCATGCACGGAAGCGCTCGGCTACGAATCCCGCTTGCAGGAGGTCTTCGACTGGTTCAACGACGGGACGCTGTCGCTCAGCGCGCGCGTGTTCATGATGGCTGCAGCGGTGTTCATCGCGCCGGTGACAGAAGAGACCCTGTTCCGCGGAATCCTCTTCCCCGTGCTGCTGAAGGGCCGCGCGTTCGCGTCAGCCGCCCTGCTCTCTGGCCTTTTCTTCGCGCTGATCCATTTCCATGCGCCGTCTCTCCTGCCGCTGTTGGCGCTAAGCATCGCCTTTTCAGCGGCCTACGCCACCACAGGCTCGCTTCTCACCCCCATCGTCATGCACGCCCTTTTCAACACCACGAGCCTCCTCCTCTATTTGGCTGACAAGGGATGACGCAGACACAAACCCCCACTTTACTGCGCGTGTCAGGGCGGGCGCTCTAGCCGCTATTGGCACAGCCAACACGCGCTACAGTCACCCGCCGCACACGTGGCGTTACCCGTTCAGCGTCCAGCCGGACCGGTAGTCGCGCTTGAGCAGCGCATTCGCCTCCTCGCTGTTCGTCACGCGCCCGGCCTTGCCGTCGTAGTCGAGCTTCTTGCCGACGCGATACGCCACGAGCCCGAGGCACATCTGCTCGATCATGTTCGCGCTGTACTCGAAGTCGCACGCGGTCTTCAGCGACGGGTTCTTGCAGGCATTCATCCACTGTTTCTGGAAGTGCCCGACCGACGGCAACTGCTCCTCCTTCTTGCAAGGCTTGTAGTACGACAGGCTCCCGTCCTTGCCGAGCGGGATCAGCATGCGCGACGTGAAGTCGGCCACCAGAATGCCTTCGCTGCCCTTGAACATCGCGCCGTGCCCGATCTTCTCAAGATCCACGAACGAGCTGGGCGGGTTCGGCAGCGCGCCGCCTTGAAACCAAGAGACGCCGATCGGCCCACGCCAACTGTTGGCGGGATGCTCGAAGCGCAGCTCGGCCTTGACCGGCGTCACGTCGGGGTTGAACGGCTCGCCCTTCGCTTCGGCGGACGTCGGCAGGGTGCCGTCAACCGCGTTCCACAGGAGGTCCATCGTGTGGCTCCCCATGTCGCCGATTTGGCCTGTGCCGAAGTCCCAGTACATATTCCACTGAAGGCAGTTCGCCCCCGCCTTGCCCGAGAAATACTCCGGGTTGTACGGGTGGTCGGTCTTCACCGGCCCCAGCCACAGATCGTAGTGCAGGCCGTCCGGCGGAGTCCCCGCGGCGGGCAGATAGCCGGGCTTGGGAATCTTGCGGTTGCCCCAGGCGTAGGCTCCTTTCAGGTCGCCGATCGCGCCGTCGCGGATCATCTCGGCGATGCGGTTGAAGTTATCGTGCGCATGCCGCTGCATGCCGACCTGAGTCGCGAGTTTACTTTTTTTCGTCAGCCAGTTGGCGCGCACCACGCGCGCCTCCTCGACGGAGATCCCCAGCGGCTTCTCCAGATAGACATGCTTGCCGCGGTTCAGCGCCCAGTTGGCGACGAACGCGTGGGTGAAGTCGGTCGTGCAGATCACGACGGCGTCGATGTCTTTCTGCTCGAGGCATTTCCGCCAGTCGCTGTAGGTTTTCGCGCTCGGAAAACGCTTGGCCGCGTCAACGAGGTTCCTGTCCCAGACGTCGCAGAGCGCCACGACGTTCTCGTCCGCGATCGCTGTCTCTTATACACATCTG
>CAYSXF010000053.1:0-11848 GCA_964434815.1 uncultured Lentisphaeraceae bacterium | reverse complement strand
CAGCGAAACCCTTCCCGTCCTGATCTTCTCGCTGTCGGTTCTCCTCGCAAATGCGGCCGACTGGCCGCAATGGGGCGGCCACAATACGCGGAACTTCGTCGCGAACGAAACAAACCTGCCAGCCGCCTTCCGCCCGAACCGCACGGACGTCACCAACAGCGTGACCACGCTGGTGCCTGGCGAGAACCTGAAGTGGTCGGCCCCGCTCGGAACCCAGGCCTACGTGACCCCCGCCGTCTCGCAGGGCAAGGTTTTCATCGGCGCCAACGACAGCTCGGTCGACCCTGCCCGCTTCAAGAAGACCCGCGGCAGCGTGCTCGACTGTCTCGACGAGGCCACCGGCAAACGCCTCTGGCGGCTCGTGATCCCCATGCTCCGCACCAGCAACAAGCAGTTCAATTACGATGACATGAACCTAGGCCTCTGCTCATCGCCGACCGTGGAGGGCAACCGCGTCTATGTCATGGGAAGCCGCGGCGACATACTCTGCCTCGACATCAACGGACAGGCAGACGGCAACGACGGCCCGTTCACGGACGAGGGCCATTACATGTCCGACACGCGGACATTTCCCGACAAGCCCGGCCGCTTCGACGCGACCAACACACCGGCTCTCCTGCCGCCTGTCGCGCTCCGCCCGGACGACGCGGATATCATCTGGCGGTACGACGTGATCGAGACGCTGGACGTCTGGCCGCAGGACGCCGTCGACTGCTCTATCCTTGTGTACGGCGACTACCTCTACGTCTGCACCTGCAACGGCGTGGACAAGTCGCACAAGAACATCCCGTCGCCGAACGCTCCTGACATGATCGTGCTGGACAAGCGGACAGGCAAGCTCGTGGCCGTGATCGACAAGCCGATCGGACGGGCGATCTTCCACGGCGACTGGTCCTCTCCGACGCTCGCTCGCGTCAGCGGCAGGGACTTGATCGTCTGGGGCGGCGGCGACGGCGTCTGTTACGCGTTCGACCCGCGCTTCGAACCCGGCCAGGGACAGGCGCCCGGCGTTCTGAAGAAGGTTTGGTGGTTCGACTGCAACCCGCCCGAAAACAAGTTCAAGGATGGGCTTCCGCTGCCTTATAACAAAGGCGGCATAGGCCCAAGCGAGATCGATTCGACCCCGGTCGTGGTCGACGGGCGCGTCTACGTGGCCGTGGGCCAGGACAGCCGCCACGGCATTGGCAAAGGATGCTTCTCATGCTTCGACGCCTCGCTGACAGGCGACGTCACCGCGACGGCGAAAAAGTGGCAGTGCCTCGACGTGAACCGCAGTTTCTCGAGCGCAGCCGTGACGAAAGACGGCCTCGTGTTCATCGCGGATTACACGGGAATCCTGCGCTGCCTCGACGCCGACACAGGAAAAGAGTACTGGAAACACGATCTGGAAGGCCGCGTGTTCTGTTCGCCCCTTTGCGCCGACGGCAAAGTCTACATCGGCACCGAAGCCGGGCGGGTGACGGTCGCGGAGGCCAAACGGGAGAAGAAGATCCTCAGCAGCGATATCCGTTTCGACAGCCCCATTTACGCCACGCCAGTGGCCGCAAACGGGGTGCTCTATATCGCCTCTCAGCGGACGCTCTACGCGTTCCAGCAGTCTCAGCCCAACAAGTAGCGGACCACGTCGGCCGCCGTGTAGTCAGGCCGCTCGGGCGTGGCGAGACGGCCGATGTTGGCGAAGTCGTCGCCCAGCGTGATGATGCAGGGCTCGATGGTGCCGTCCGGCATAACCTGACCCAAGCCGATGTTGGCAAAGAGCCCGCTGCAGACGCACTTGCGCCCTACGGTGTCTTCGATCTTACCGCCCTTGGCCAAATAGGAAGCCACCTGCTCGGCGGGACAACGGTACCCGATGGTGCCGTCCTCCTTCAGATACGCCTCGCGCAGGTACCCCAGCTCGCAGAACTTGCGGCGCTTTTCGAAAACTGAAGCCTCCGACAGCGTCCCTTCCAACTTAGCAACCTTGAAAGGAAAGCCCGTCGGCGAAACCACCGGATCGGTGAACACGACAGCCTGCCCCGCAAACGCTCTTTTCAGCAGCGCCCGCCGCACGTCCGCGGTCAGCCCGGACTCCTCGCAGAGAGCGAAAGCCGTGCCGACCTGAACCCCGGCCGCGCCGTCCGCAAGAGCCGCGCGCACGCTCTCTGGAGAGCCGTATGCGCCTCCCAGCCAGAAAGGCAGCCCGATTTTACGCATGGCCTCCAGGTTGACCACATCGCGCTCCCCGTAGACCGGTTGCCCGTCCTCGGTCAGCTTGAGCTGGCCGCGCGGCGGCGCATTGTGCCCGCCCGCCAAGGGGCCTTCGATCACAAACCCTTCCACGCTGCCGCCCGCGCGGCGCAAGAGCATCGTGGCGAGCGAATCGGCGGAGATGATCGGCAGAAAGTCCGGACGCGAGAGCGGCTGCAAGCTGCCGTTGCTCTCGATGAAGAGAGACGGATCGAACACCCGCTGACAATCGGTATCCGGCTTCGCGCCTTGAACGCGAATCGCATAGGTCGCCGCCTCGTGCCGCGCCAGCGCATCCAACACGCGCGGCATCTCAATCGGGATGCCGGCGCCTACGATGACGACCGCCACACCCGCCAGCATCGCGCCATAGATCGAGGGCAGGTGCGGCAACTGGATCTTTTCGAGATAGTTGATGCCGACCGGGTTGGCATGTCCCTCACGCGCAAGGAAGACCTCGACGTAATTCGAGACGATGCACAGCTCGTCCAGCCAGCGATGGTTCTTGATCGTGAAAGCCGCGACCGTCTTATAAGGCGCTTCCGGCGTTCTTCCGCCCGGAATGAAGAACATGTCCAAGATGCGCTGCGCCATCTGAGGGAAAGGGAAGTTCGACAACGCGCGGCGGACCTCGCCGCCTAAGTCGCCGTCCTGAAGCCGGCGCGCCAATACCTGGTCGAGTCCTGTTCCGGACACGACGCCGAGTTGACCGATCCGCGATACGGCCTGAGCGAGTCGCCAATTAGAGACGCCCACACCCATGCCGCCCTGAATAATCTTTGGGAGCGTAATATGCATAGCCAAAACCTGAAAACCGAAGTCCTATACCGCCAATACTGTCTTAACCGCACCCTTTGCGTAGGAACAAACGCTAACGGCTTGGAAAAAAGACGCCTATAACTCAATCAATTAAGTGGTAACTTTAGCATGGTGCCGGAAATTGTCTACCCCTTTTTCCACATGACAGATTCGTAATGGAACCGGCACGCAGTCGCAGAGCTGCGAGAAGGGCACATTCCGGTCCGTCTCACCGCCCCGCAACATCCACCAGCGCTTTGAGATAACCGTCCGCGAAGAGCCGCCCGAGCGTGCCATAACCCGGCACAAAACCGGGCTCGTCACCCTCGCCCTCCATGGCCGGCACATGGTCGCAGCGGAAGGGAACATCGAGGCCCAATTCGCGGTACGCCCGGAAGAGCGCCAGTTGGTCGGTGTCGCCCTCGTCGTGGAACAGCTCCACGAACTCCGCCGCCGTGCCGCGCACGTCGCGCACATGCACAAAGGCGATGCGCGAACCGAAGTGCCGAGCCGTCTGCTCGAGGCCGACGCCCATGAGCTTGAAATTCGCCTGGCAGAAGGTCACCGCGTTTTCGCGGCAAGGCGCCAGCGCGTAGGCGCGGTCGTACGCCTCAACCGACCCGAAGATGCGCGCCATGCCGCCCAGCGAAGGCAGCGGCGGATCATCGGGATGGAGCCCCATGCGTATCCCGAACCGCTGAGCCTCCGGTATGACCGCATCCAAGAAGGCCGCGTAATTTTTCCACACCTGGTCTGCGGTCAATAGGTGACCCGGCATGATCTCCGGGTTCTCCGCCAAGCTGAAGTAGGTCGCCCGCGCGCCGCCGCGGCCCGCGCGCTCGCCTGTGCGGTGCCACCCGGTTCCGACCATGAAGTTGTAGCAGAGCAGCCCGATCCCGAACTCCGCCATGTTCGCAAGCAGCATGCGGTAGTGCTCCAGCGTCTCATCGCGCCCTGGCAGCCCGAGTTTCACGCGCGACATGTCGAACGGGTCGCCCTCCAGCGCCACCACGCGCAAGCCGGCTTTGGCGAGGTCGCCGACCACGCCCGCCAGCGCATCGCGGTTCCACGCCTCCGGACGGCCGGTCAGTTCGGGCGCGACTTTCACGACCACGTCGTTGATCCCCATCTGGCGGCACAGCGCCCACAGCCGGTGCGGTTTGGGCGGAACAAATTCAATGAGCTTCATGCCCGCATTCTACCAAGATCGCCGATTTGTTTCCTATTGGAATCGTCTTTGGGCTAGCCGAACGGACGCCGCACGATTACGGGATCACGGCGGGCATGTCGGTCATGCTCGACCTGATCGAGAAGATGGCGAGTGAAACGGATGAAGAACAGGGCGAATGAAACACGGATGCATTTTTCTGACAGGATTGCCGCTTCGCTTTCGGGATAAACCCTCACGATTGCGAATACGCAATATCACAAGATTATCAGGATTGTTACGACCACATCCCCATCCTGTTTCATCCTGTTCATCCTGTCTAAAATAGTCTTGTTTTACCCGGCAGAACACACACAGACAAAAGGAGAGTTATGAGCAAACCCGATGACGTTGCGAAGGAAGTGATTGACCAGGCTGCCGCCGAGGGCAGGGGAGATCAGAGATCGGAGGCCGGAGATCGGAAGGCCGCCGGCAAAGCCGCAGCCGAAAATGCCGCAGCCGACAAAGCGGTTGCTGTCAAGGTTGTCGCCGATCACAACCGAGCGGGACACGCTGAAGACCGAACGCGATGCGCTCAAGGCCGAGGTTGACCGGTTGGAGAAGTTGACCGGCAAGGCCGCGAAGCCCCCTGCGGGCGGTGGCGGCGGCGACAAGAAACTGACGGCTGACGAGTGGCTGCCCGATGTCTGGCAGGGACGGTTCCCCGCAACCGTCCGCCGGTCCTTGCTGCTGTGCTCTGCGGACGCCTCGGGGAGGCGTCCCTACTCTTGCGGCTTTGCGTTAAACCTGAAAAGAGTAGTTGAAACTGGACCGCAAAACACTTCGTCGCTTACGCTTAATACAACTGCTTAGTCGTTATCCCACAGGCAGTTGCCGATGAAAAACAACGATTATGCGCAACCGATTAAGTCAAGCGGGCTGAACGGATCGAACTGGGTCTGCGCGTGAATTCTGCCATTTTGTGCTAGCAGAAAGTGTCAATTTTTGCAATTATTGCACCATGAAAAGGCGGCTATACGACGATTTGCTGCGCTGGAAAGACCTGCCTGGGCGCAAACCCCTGATTCTGAAAGGGGCGAGGCAGACCGGCAAGACGTGGCTTTTAAAGGCCTTCGGCGAGGCCCATTTCCGCCGCACGCACTACGTCAACTTCGAAAATGCGGCCCGCTTCTCCTCGCTCTTCACCGGCGGACTTCAGCCGCGCCAGATTCTCACGCAACTCGCCCTGCTGTTGGATGAGCCGATCGATGCGGCGCGCGACCTTGTGATCTTCGACGAAATCCAGCGCGTGCCGGAAGCCCTGACCGCGCTCAAGTACTTTCGCGAGGAACAGCCCGGCCTCGCCCTCGTCTCTGCGGGTTCGCACATCGGGTTGACTGTGACCGAAAGCGCGTTCCCTGTCGGCCAAGTCGATTTCCTGACGCTCTACCCCCTCACGTTCTCTGAGTTCCTCCGGGCGGTGCGGCCCGCGCTCGCGGACTTCGTCGAGACCCGCCCGCCGGACGAACCGATCTCGGATGCGCTCCACGAGAAGCTCATGCAGCAATTCCGCACGTATACGGTCGTCGGCGGCATGCCCGAAGCCGTCAACGTCTGGCGTTCCGCCCCCAAGGACAACACAAACCCGCTCGGCACGTTCCGCCGTCTCCGCGAAATCCACGGCGCACTCGCACAGAGCTACGCCTCCGATTTCGCCAAACATGCGGGCAAGGTCAACGCCTCCGACATCGCCCGCCTCTTCGACGGCATCCCTGGGCAGTTGGCGCGGACGGTCGACGGCTCCTTCACTCGGTACCGCTTCAAGGACGCGCTTCCCGGCAAGACACGGTTCAGCGCGATAGCGGGCCCGCTGGACTGGCTGATCCGCACCGGTTTGGCACTGAAGGTCACTCAGGTCGAACGCCCGGAACTTCCGTTGATCGCTTATGCCGCCGAAAACATCTTCAAACTCTACCTGCTCGACACCGGTCTCTTGGGTGCCATGGCGGGACTCACGCCGCGTGATTTGCTCGCCTACGACTTCGGGATGTACAAAGGGTGGGTCGCCGAGAACTTCGTCGCGCAGGAACTGACCGCTGCGGGCTATGCCCCGCTCCACTATTGGCGCGGGAGAGCGGCCGAGGTCGACTTCATCGTGGCCACTCCCAACGGGATCGTCCCGGTTGAGGTCAAGGCCGGCACCGTGACGCACTCCAAGAGCCTTACCGCTTACGCCGAGAAGTTCAGCCCTGCGCAGTCTGTCCGTCTGAGCGGGCGCAACACGTTCCACACGACGGGAACAACCCTCGACCTTCCGCTCTATCTCGCGGGGCAGCTTGGCCGCTATCTGGCAGGAGCAGGTATCGGGGTCAGCCCTTGAAAACGGTTTGCTGGCGGTGCTGAGATTGCACGAACCTGTTGCCGGCGTCAGGTTATTTCGAAACGACATGAAGCGTGCAGGTTGGCTTGCCCTTGACCACCAGGTCTTCCGGAATCGCGGCAACCATAATTTCCTTGTCGTACGCCGGCGGGTGTTTTCCGCGCCCGTGGTCGTAGGCCACGAAGATCGTCCCGTCATAGTGACCCTGTGCGTCGGCTCCGAACCCGATGTTCGGGTAGGAGGTCCCGGGATCGGTGCGCGGATCAAAGACGTAATATTGGGGCCAGGTCTCGCCGCCGTCGGAAGAAAGGGTCACGCACATGTTCACGCGGCCCGCCGCAGCCCTATTAAAGGCGAGGATCAGCCGTCCGGACGGGGAGCGGGCCAGGTCAGCCTTCGTTCCCTTGGCGTTGGGCTGTGCCGTAAAAGCGGCTGGCTGACTCCAAGTTTTCCCATTGTCTGCGCTCCGGGTCATGTATTGTCCGGCAGGCGTCCTGAAACAGGCGAGCAGGTGTTCCGCGCTGACTTCCGCAAGCGACGTTTCGAAAAACGTGTTCAACCTGCCGTCCGCAGCCGCGTAAGGCAGCCAAGAGATACGCTCGGTCTTGATTTGATCGTTGGTGACGCAGACGACGCGATGCAGCTTCATGCCCATGCTCTCCGGCCACGGCGGCGTTCCCGACGCGTTCTGGTTGGCTGTGAAATAGACCTTGCCGCCGATCAGCGCGGGACTCCCGACGAACCCGAAGTCGACAAAGGCAGGCTGGCCATACTCAAAAGGCCCGCCGGTCGCGAGCGGGTTCTTGAGGAGAACGGACCAGACGCTGCGCGCGCGCCCCTTCTGCCCGGACACGGGGATGAGAATGAGGAGCGGACCCTCCGGCATGGCGACCAGGCGCGGATCAATCACGCTTTGCGCGGCCACCTTCGGATTCGGAATGAAGTAGGCTATTTCCTTCCATGTCTTGCAGGCGTCGTCCGACGTCGCGAGGATGTTATAGCAGCCCGTGCCCTCGCCCGACATGCCGGCCTGGCCCTTGTTCACCCCGTACCAGATGCAGAACCAGCGCGAGCCTACCCGTGCGATGGCCGGAATCTGCTGACTGACGCGCGTCCCGTATGCGGCCGCGTCCGTGGAAATGACAAAGGAGTCCGTCGGCGTTGGCGCGGACGCTGCAGGGAGCCACGCGGGCGCGAAAAGAAGCAACAAGAATAGGACTGGGATTTTCATTGTTGCGGCTGAACGTTTCATTCGCGGAACGCTTGCAGTTCGGCGCAGGATGCGAACGCCTGTTTCGGGCTGTCGCCGCAGGCCGGCACACCCACGACGCGGACAGCGACGGCTTTGACCGGCTCCGGCAGGCGCAGCGTGAAGGCCTGTCCGACGTTGAGCTTCTTCCCGTCCGTCGCGGTGGTGGCAGGATAATCGGCGAATTCGCCAATGGTCTCCCACGCACTGTTCTTCTCCCGTTGGATCTGCACCTTGGGCCAGCCGACGAACCAGCCGCCGTCGTGAAACGTTTTGCCCTGAATGAAAACAATGCGGCGAATCGGAGCGGGCGTGTCGAGCGTGACCGCGAACCAATCTTCCGCGGCGCTCTTGCCGTCGAAAGTGACGACGCCGCTCTGCGGGTCGTTGTCGTTAATGGAACCGCCCATGTTTCCGGGCCGCGAGCGGCTTTCCGTTCCTTCGAGCAACAGGTTGTCGCTGGGCGCGCCAGCGAGCGGCAGCCAGACCTTGTAGCGCGCGCCGGTCGCGCCCGCATCGGCGAACCCGATCAGTCGGACGGAGACCGGCTTGCCGCCGCGCCGCGAGACGGCGTTGACGCGGAAGACCTGCGCGCCGGGCCATGTCTTGAATTCGGCGGGCGCAGGTTCGGGCGTGACGGCGAGCGCGGCCAGGTCGGGCTTGGCAATGGCGAGGGTGTTGAGGCTCTGGCCATCGGCGGCGAGCAGTGCTTCGTCAGCCGCGAGCACGAGCGGGCCGTAGCCAAGCGCGACCTTGCCTTGGTTCAGGTGGTCGCCGATGACAAGGCGCGGCGCGAGCTTCAGCGTCAGCTCAACCGTGCTGCCGGGTGCCCATGTGCCGCGCAGGGCGGTATAGTCGTCGGGGCCGGGCACCGTGCCGCCATCGAGAGGAATGCTGGCATGCACGTCATGGCTCGCGGCCCATGCGGGAATGCGGAGCTTGACGGCGAACGCCTTGGCTGCGGACGGATCGATCGCGATGCGGACAAGCCCTTCGGCGGGGTAGAGCGTTTCGATTTTAACCTTCACTGGCGTGCCGTCGCGCAACGTGAGGCGCGCAACGCCCGCATCGAATAGATTCACGACAAGGCCGTCGGCATCCGTAGCAACAGCGAAGGTGGGGATCAGGGCGACGCCGCGCGGGCCGCTGGAGAGGCAGCAGTGGCCGTCGAGCGTGGCGCTGTAGGGCTTCTTGCCCTCCATCTGCACGTAGTAGCCCCAGGCCGCGCCGTCCGGCCGCTGCGCCCCGAGCAGTTGGTTGAGCGAAACGCGCTCGAGCTGTTCGGCGAAACGCGCCTCGCCGGTCAGCCGCAGGAGTTGCGCGTTGAGCTGGAGCCAGGTGACGGTGACGCAGGTCTCGCCGACGTTGCTGACATTCGGCAGGTCGAAATCGTCGTGGAAATGTTCGCCGTAGCTGGAGGCGCCGGTCAGGTAGAGGCGGTGGTCGACGATGTCCTGCCACGCGTTGAGGCAGGCGTCGAGCAGTTTGCGGTCACCGGTCGTGCGGTAAAGCTCGAGCGCGCCGTTCAGGCAGGAGAGCATCTCGTAGGCTTTGGCGTTGCCGACCTTGTCCACGCGCTTAAGCTCCAGCAGGCGCGAGACGATGTGCGGCCCGTTCGGCTGCTCCCACGCGCGGAGGATGTAGTTGCAGAAAGCGAGGTAGCGCGGCTCGCCGGTCAGGCGGTAGAGCAGCACCATCGGCTCCAGCACGCTGGTCGGCGCCATGCCCATGTGCTCGCCGCACGGGATGATGTCGCGCTGGCCGGGTTGATCTCCGAACGTTTTGCAGAGCAGGTCGGCCATGCGCTGGCAGGTCGGAAGCGGCGCGAGATTGCCGGTATAGCGCATGTAGGTGACAAGGCCGATCAAGTTGTATTTGTGCGCCCAGATGTCCCACGCGGTCCAGCGCTTCGCGTCGAGGTAGGTGCCGAGATAGCCGTCGTCGAGCTGGCACTTGGCGAGTTCGGCTGCGGTGGCGTCGAGCTTCGCGCGCAGGGCGGCGTCGCCGGTGTTGACCCACGCGAGCGTCGCGGCGTGCAACCACTTGCCGATGTGCTCGCCGTCCCACGACTGACGGCCCGGGCGCTTGCGATAGCCTTCCAGCAGACGGTCGGTGTCGATTTTTTCGAGGCGGTTGGTCGCATTGGCTGCGATGCGCGCGCCAAGCCAGCCGGCCAGTTGCACGCGGTCGGGAATTTGGAAATCCTGTTTGTCGGAAACCGCGCAGGGGATTTTATCTTGAAGCGGAGCGACCGCTGCGTGAACGGTTGTAAGCAACGCCGCCGCAGTGATGACACCTCTGACGACAACTTCCATGTGTTTCATGATCTCTCCTTCGACTAAGACTTATGATGAAAATTATCACGTTGATGGTGCTATCCTCAAGGAATAACGAGCCTGTAACCTATTTCAGAACCAAGCTCTTCTCCGCCACTAGGATCGGCGCGTCATACACCGGAATGTCTTTGAAGACTGTCGTACGTCCGTCGCGCGTCACACGGTCTTCCGGAATCGCATAGACACCCCCGCTGACGAGATCCACCCACACCGGCTCTCTGATCGTGCACGCCTTGATCGTGATCGTCGCGGCGACCGTCTCAACAGTGTTCGACGGGACAACGCCGCTGTTCCACACCGTCAGAAGCTGCCGGCCTGTCGCCGGATTCTTGTAAACGAAACAGGCCGTATTCTGCGCGCATTCGACCGAGACCACATCGTTGGTGACCCGCTCCAACGAGTTGTCGAAAACCGCCACGGTGTTCTGCACGGCGTAATAGGCCAATTTGATTTTGTCGACCTTCTTGTCTGGCGTCGCGTGCAACAGACCTTTGCGGTTGATCTCGCGCCCCGTATGGTTGAAGTCACAGATCGTGAAAACCGCCGATTCCACATCGTGCCCGAGGTCGCCGAGCATACGGCGCAGATCCCATTTCGCTTGGCTGATCTCGGTCCAAGGATGGTTCGACAAGGCGAACTTCGTCGCCGTTTCGGAGGGACAGCCGTTCTCGCCCTGCCGCATTCTCGCCTTCGCCGAATACTTGGCGAGAGTCTCCTTCAGCTTCTCAACGTTCTGATAGGACTTGTCCGGATTGAAGTCATAGCCATGGTAGATGAACCAGTGGAAGAGGTCGACTTTCCCTTGCCCGGCCAACGCCTTCAGGCAACTATCCAACAATTTCGGACTGGAACTCGCTAAAGAAAGCCCGGCGATCCGCGCGTCGGGAATAATGCGCTTGATGATTTCCGCCGTCCGGACGTCGAACGCCGCGATATGCTCCGGCTTATGCGCCTTGTTGATGTCTGGCTCGTTCCACATTGCCCAGTCCTGCACTTTGCCCTTGTAGTGACTGGCCATGGCCTCGACCCAGCGATCCCAAGCCGCCAAGCCCTCCTCGGAGGTCGGAAAACCGCCCGCCAAATCTGCGCCGCCGCCCCCCTTGTAGAGCGGATTGCCGTAGTCCGTCTCCAGCAGAATGTTCAGGCCGCGCCCGCGGGCGTCGTCAACGAGCGTGTCCAGCCAGGCAAAATCGTAGACGCCCCTCACCTTCTCGGTCTTGGCCCAGCCCCCTTGCAACCGGATCGTCTTAATGCCGAGCGGCACCAGATACGCTTTGTACTCGTCGTAAATGGCAAAGTCGCGGTCAAGCGTCTCGCAGCCGAGCGTCCAGTTCGACCCTGCAATCTCGCTTGCGCCTCGCGGCCGGATCGTGCCGATGCGCTCGAAACCCGGTTTGATATCGGTCCTCGCCCGCTCCGGCGACGTATCGGTCGCGGGCCCGTTCCCCCACGCTGTCCCCGTAGAGACGACCGCAAAAACCGCCGCAGAAAGCACCTTCCCCAGACTATTCATCGTTAGCCCCTGTTAATCTTGTCTACGCCATTCTTTCAAGATACAGACCCATCATAAACGCCCGCTTCTTTTTCTGCAATTTCGATTATGCAAATTCGCACGGTGCATTGGCGATTCGGTGCATCTGTCAGGAGCGAGGACACTCCTGTCCTCGGTTTTCATTGGGAGCAAGGACACTCTTGTCCTTGCTGCGGGA